>CAVKUP010000014.1:0-27783 GCA_963659735.1 bacterium | reverse complement strand
TTAGTATATAATTAGTATCTAAACACGTTTTTTTCTTATTGTAAAAATGTTAAAAGCCTTATTTAAAACCTAGCCTAGAAACAAATTGCAAAGTGTAATTTAGTAGCCCATATTCTAAATTCTGTTGCTTTTTTAGAATTAACTCTGTATCCTACAGCAATTATAGCGTCTAAGCTATAAATAGTTGTGTTGTATTTTTTTTCCGTCATCGGCAGTTAACGAACATTTCTCGGTAACTGGTTTTTTATCTAACTCTTTGTCTTCAAATATATGTTTCAAGTATAAACTTATATTATCTGTAGAACATTCAAAAACTTTTGACATTCCTTTTGTGATAACCATAAAGTTTCATCTTTGTATATTGCATCTACTATAATATTACCTTCACTGTTTTTATATATAATTAATTTATTATCTTCCAATATTTTTCTCCTTTCTTTTTGTTTTTCATAACTTTCCACATACCAGTTGATACTCGTTGATGGTAAACTTTTTTTGACTATCTTCTTTTTTATTTTCAGACCTCATTTTTCTTTTTTGATACCTATTAATTTAAATCACTTCTTTCTATTTCTCTTTATTTTAAAAAAATACTTAAAAAAGTATTTTCTGACTTCGTCCTTTAACTAGATAATATTATACCATAGTTTTGTCTTTTTATAAAGTCTAGCGCCCATGAGATAGTGTAACATAGTTTCGAATATACAAAAACAAAAACCACGCTATAATATACTTTGCAAAAAAAAGAAGCTACTGGCACATATAAAGACTTAAAATCTTTGATATATTAGAGTTTATCTTATTTAAAAAACAAACAAAGACAAGCCTTGTTTGCAAAATTATTGTATTTATTGAATTAAATGAAAACAAGGGTTTCATAATTCATTTCACTCACCCCTGCTTTCTTCAATTCAATATTCTAAATTTAATAAAATTAAACACATATAATAAAAGAAAGTCAACTTTTGACCTTCTAAATTTATTGTTGAACATGATATCACCAACAACCACTAGTAAAATAAATTTCTGATTTCTTATATTATTTAACATATATTTTTCTGATTCATACAATAAATATTATTTTTTTATCATTTCTGAAATTGTTGTCCCTAAAGTTGCTAAATCCTGTAAATTAGAAGGAACAATTATTTTAGTTGCTTGTCCATTAGCCATATTGGCCAAAGCCTCAAAACTCTTTAATGTAAGAACAGAACTATCAGCTCCTGCTTCTTTTAAATTTCTAATAGCTTCTGCTTCAGCTTTACTTTTTTTAATAATGGCCTCCGCTTCACCTTCAGCTTTTTTAATTTGTGCTTCTTTAGAAGCTTCAGCCCCTAAAATCATACTCTCTTTTTGACCTTCTGCAATTAATACACTAGACTTTTTTTCACCTTCAGCTTGTAAAATTTTTTCACGTCTTTCACGTTCTGCTCGCATTTGTTTTTCCATTGCTTCTTGAATATCCCTAGGTGGTAATATATTCTTAACCTCAACTCTGTTTATTTTAATACCCCATGGATCAGTTGCTTCATCCAAAATAGCTCTCATCTTAGAATTAATTATATCTCTAGAAGTTAATGTTTGATCTAATTCTAATTCACCAATGATATTACGCAAAGTAGTTGCTGTTAAATTTTCAATAGCATTAATAGGATTTTCCACTCCATATGTATATAATTTAGGATCAGTTATTTGAAAATAAACAACAGTATCAATCTGCATCGTTACATTATCTTTAGTAATAACAGGTTGTGGTGGGAAATCCTTAACCATCTCCTTTAAACTAATTACACAAGCAACTCTATCAATAAATGGCACTTTAAAATGAAGCCCATTACCCCACGTCATATAGTATGAACCTAATCTTTCAATTATATAACACTGAGATTGTGGAACAACCTTCATACTCGGTAAAAAAATTATTACACATAACACTAAAATAATTATCAAAACTTCCATCATTTTTCCTCCTTAACCTTTAATCTTACACCCTTAATTTCTAAAATTCTAACAGATGTTCCTACTTTTAAAGATTTATCGGCAAAAGCAGTCCACCTCTTACCATCAACTTTTACTTCACCATCATGATTTTTACTAATCTTTTCAGTAACAATTCCGACATTATTAATAATTCTGTCCAGATTTGTTTTACCAACATGTTGTTTCAAAATTTTAGTTAAAAACGGTCTGGTAGTTATTAATAAAAAAACGCCCAAAATAACAAAAACCCCAAATTGAACAATATAATTATTAATAAATAAAGAAACAAATAAGGCAATAATACCACTCATTACAAACCAAATTGTAGTTAAATTAATTGTAGCAAATTCAATTAATGCCAAAATAACCACCGTTATAAGCCAAACAACCCATTGATTCAAAAAACCACCTCCATCCATTACTATTTTAACATATTTTTAAAATAAAAGTACCCATAAAGGCACTTATTTATCTAACTCTTGCTGGACTATTTTCTGGATTATTTTCTGGATTTTGTTCAACAAATTGATCAAAGTCAGAATAAATTTCATTTTTAAGCTTTTCTTTTAGTTCATCACTAAGAACATCAGATTGATTTACATAACTTACTATACCAGAATAATCATCTAAACCCTTATCTATTATAGAAAGTTCATTAATCAATTCACTACTTTCCTTTACATCATCATCTGATGCCTGTGGAACTTGTTGCATAGAAATATTAGAAGCTTCTAAAGAATCTTTTGTTGGAGTTTCAGATTCTTTTTTTTTGTCAGAGTTTTCGTCCGGTAAAACTTGCTTTAAAACTTTTATAAGCGCTTCAGATGCTTTTTTTTTGTCAGAATTTTCGTCCTTAGTTTCTAACTTTTTTTCTTTGGAATTATTACTTTCTTGTTCTTTTATTGCAGCCGCATATGCAACAGCAGCATTTTCTAAATCATCATTTCCTTTAGAAATTTCTTGTCCAAAATATTCACCTTGATTTTTTACAGCCTCGGCATAAGCTACAGCCGTGTTTTCTAAATCATCATTTCCTTCTTTAACACTATCACACTTAGTTTTGCATGCAGTTATAGCCTCATCAATCGCTGGAATACCACCAATAGTTTTACTAATTTCACTTGCCTTATCTATAGCTTCCATTTGTATTTTAATAATAGTTTTTAACTTTTTAATATCAGATTTTAAAGTATTTAATTCCTCACTTAATGAATTAATTTTTTCCCTAAATTCTTTCTTAGTATCATCAATTGCTTTTTTCTTAGCCTCATTAAGATGAGAAATTGCTTTTTCATGATTTGCTTTAATTTCAAAAATTTCTTTATCTTTTTCTTGTTTGTTTCTTAATTTATCATACTCTATTTCACTTAATAAACCTTTAAATTCCTTACTATTAGTATCTGCAGTTTTAGCAAGTAATGAAGAAATTTTTTCAAGAACATCTGAATCATATTCGTTTATATATTTATTCCAAAAATAAGCTTTCTTATATTCCGCATAAGATTTAAAAATAGTTAAATCAGATAAATCAATTTTTTCTTTAATATCTTTATTTTTATCATCAACAGCTGACTTATTATCATTTTCTTTATTTATTAAAGCTGAAAGCTCACCCGGTTTATAGTGTTGAGGTTCAATGTTATCTTTATAAACACTATTATCAATAGTTATAGGTTCAATGCTTACTGAATCAGCCTTTTTTTGTTTTTCTAACTCATTTCCAATTTTATTTGATTTATCATACATACCTGATAATATTTCGTTTATTTCATTTATTTTCTCATAAGCCTCTCCAAGTTTATCATCAGAAAATTCATAAATATCAAACATTTTAACACATGATTCAACTTGAAATTTTAATGAGTCATAAAAATATTTTAATTTTTCTTTTTCACCACTGTTGTCATAATCATAACGTAATTGTTCAACTCTTTCTTTAAGCCTATCCAATTCTTTACTATATTTTTCATATAACAAGTCAGTATAAAAGCTCTTCATCTTAGCACGAACACTTTTAATAATAGTATCTTTTAAACTTCCATTTCTAATTTTTTGAAAAAAGTTTTTTATCATGCCAACTTGTTTTTCTGAAGTTTTTACCCTTCTATCGCCATTTTTTAAAAACTCATCCATTTTAATCACTCCTCGTTCCTAATAACTTCACGCATCACTTCTTTGACTTTCTTCCATTCTTCGTCAGGTATTTCGTCAAGTTGATATCCGTCTTCGGTTTCATTTAAAGTAGAAGCATGAATTGTTTCCATTTTTTTCTCATCGACTTCATTAAAAGTATATAAAATATAATTTTTACCTGTACTTTCAAGCTCAAAACATAGCAATATTTCTGCTTCTTGCACAGTACCATCCAAATTCTTCACTTTAATCTTTTCTAAATTTTTAACTTCATCTTTATCGAGTTTTGCCATGAAAACCCCTCCTATTCTATCAACAATTATAGCATAATATTATTTAACTTGACAACGTTTTTTTATAATGTTTACATTTCAACACTTCTTTTCAGAAGAACAACTCAATATTTTTTTCATAGCTTTTACATACTTATTTTTTAATTCTTTTCTTTGATTAGAATTTAATGCCTTATAAGGGTCAGTTTGTGAATCAACAGTTCCCATAATATAATCAACTATCTTTCCTTCTTTTACAACAACAACAGTTGGAAAATATAGCCTTTTAATACTATCATCATTAAGGCCTTCATAAACAGATGCATTTTTGCCTAATTTCTTAAGTAATTTATTATAATTACTGCTTCCTTCTTTTTCAATAACAACTTTGTTATCTTTTAATGACTTAACATCGCGATCATCTTTATTATTCATATAGTATATTTTATCAATTCCAACTTCATCTGCAGCTTCAAGTAACACAGGCACCGCATTACGGCACCAAGGGCATTCAGGAAAGCCAAAATAAATTACTCCAGTTGTATTCAATATTTCAAATATTTTAGAATATGATGCATAAACAATTTTATTACCATCAACCGAAACATCTAAATACTTTTTACCACTTTCAGTTTTTTTACCATTTAAAGATTCATACTCTTTTTTAAATTGTGAAGCCATTGATTCAGGTTTTAAGATTAAAAAAGCACTAACTCCAATTAATATAACAACAATAAATAAAATAATTTTTTGATTTTTTTTCATATATATCACCCTTCATAATGTTTAATATTTTTAAATTTACTCTTATACCTCAAAATAAAATTCCAAGATACTATAATTTTATTACCATCATCTTTCTTATTTTCATCAAGTATTGGAATAGGACTACAACCATGTGTTTGTTTCAATCCTATTTCATCTGCCGTATACTTATTTTTACAATTTTGACATTCAAAATATTTACCCCTTTGAATAAAATAAGCATTAGTCGATGGATTACATGAATTGCACGTATTAAAAAGAACCCTTATTGAACCATCTGATGCTTTAACAGCAAACAATTGAATGATTACACCATCAACTTGATAATTATAAAAAGTTGCTCTGTTCGTTATCTTACTTTTTTCGATAACTAAATCCTGATTGTTATCCATAACTATAATATCATTTTTTTTATCAAAAAAACATCCCGTCATTAATAAACATAAAATAAATAGCAAAATTTTTCTCATTTAAACACCCTTCATCGCATATAAACAAACTTAAATTTTTTAATAAGCTATATTCACATTTTTATAGCATTACTAGGTTAAAATAATTATATACCCCATAAGGGTGTATGTCAATATTTAGTTCAATAAAAAAACCTTGAAAAGCAAGGTTAAATACATAATGGCGGAGTAGAAGGGATTTGAACCCTTGCGCCAGTTACCCGACCTACACCCTTAGCAGGGGCGCCTCTTCAGCCTCTTGAGTACTACTCCATGACTACAAAAACAATTTTACATTAAATAATTATATATGTCAATAGATACATTCCATTTTAAACAACCATAAATCATTCATATCAAACTATCTTTATAAAAAAAATAAAACCCTATTTTCTAAAATGAAAACAGAGCTTATCAAAAATAAAAACTTACATATTTTTTAATTTATTCTTTTATAATATTCAAATCTTTTTATTGCTTGATTTTTATTCAATTTTAATAATTCATCAGCTTTTTTTGGATTTATTGTTTTAAGCATACTATATCTTGTTTGAGAATTTAAAAATTCATCATATAAATCAAAATTAGGATTACAATCTAATGTTAAAGTATCACCATCATATCTAAATATAGGAAAATATCCACATTTAGTTGCAAGTGCTTGTTGCTCTACTGTGTTTGACATACCACCTTTAATACCATGCGATATACATGGACAATATGCAATTACAATAGCAGGACCTTGATGTTTATTAGCTTCATTTAAAGCTTTTATTGCTTGATTCATATTTGCCCCTAATGAAATTTGAGCAACATAGGTATTAGGATATGCCATTGCAATTCTTGCTAAATCTTTTTTATAACTTTTTTTACCTTCACTAGCAAATTTAGCAACCATTGATATTGGTGTACTTTTAGACGCCTGACCACCAGTATTAGAATAAACTTGAGTATCTAAAACTAAAATTTTAACATTACTACCACTTGAAAGCACATGATCAATTCCACTAAAGCCAATATCATAAGCCCATCCATCTCCCCCAATCATCCATATATTTTTTGCTATTATATAATTTTTTAATTTTTTTAATTTAGGATGTTTTTTATAGTCAATTTTATTATATACTTCCTTAGTAATCTCATAATTATCACTATTATTAAGCCATTTAGTAAATAATTCATTTTCATCATTTAACATATATTTTCTAACATTATTTTTTCCATTTTCAAAGCCCAATAATAACCCATAACCAAATTCTGCATTATCTTCAAATAAACTATTTATCCAAGGAACATTGTAAGGAACATTTGGCAATTCTCCTCCATAAATTGATGAACAACCTGTAGCATTTGCTATTATTAAATTATCCGTAAGTTGTGTTAATAATTTAATGTATGCTGTTTCGCCACATCCCGCACAAGCCCCATGAAATGCAAATTTAGGAGTTTTTAGTTGACTACCTTTTATTGTCGCCCTTTTAAATATATTTTTCTCTGAAATATTATTAATTAAATAATCAAACATTTCATCATTTCTTCCATCAATTTTGTCTAATATTAAAGCTTTATTTTTTATTCCAGGACACGTTTTAATACAAATGCCACATCCTGTACAATTTTTTGCGGAAAATGCTAGTATAAAATAATAATCTAAAAAAGGTTTACAGTTTTCTTTTATATAATCTGGTGCTTTTTGATACTCATCTTTATTTAGCAAAAATGGTCTTATTACGCCATGAGGACACACTAATGAACACATACTACATTGAGAGCAATTTTCCTTTAACCATTTAGGAGTATAATCTGAAATATTGGAATTTGTCTTTTTTTGCCATTTAAAAGTTCCATCTTCAAATCCAATAAAATCTGATGTTTTTAGGTTATTACCTAATCTATGTGATATTGCATCATAAATGTTATTTGATGTAAATTCTAAATTAGATATTTTATTATCTAATTTTATTTTATAGATTTTAGTTTCTTTTATAGCATTTATATTATTTTGTGATATTGATTTGCTTTTATATGCAAATTTTTTTATTATATAATCTTCTAAATATTTAGATGAATCAATATTTAAGTTTAATATATCAAGTATTGCTTTTTCCATAATCATACTTATTTTTCTTGGTATATTATTTTGCATAGCAATTTTATCAGCATTTATTGAATAAAGTGTTATATTTTTTTCTATTAATAATTTTTTATATGGATTTAAAAGTTCTAAAAGTTCACTTTCATTTTTATTAGTATTAATAAGTAATATTCCATCCTTTTTTATCATTGTTATAGCATCAAATTCTGATAAATATGTATCTTTTGATATAACTATTAATTTAGGATTATGAACAAAATATGTTGATTTTATTTTATTTTCAGAAAATCTCAAATGACTGCATGTTACACCACCAGATTTTTTAGAATCATATTCAAAATATCCCTGAATATATTTTCCTGTTTTGTTTATAATGTCTAATAATGATTTACTACAACTTATCATGCCATCACTACCATAGCCATAAATTAAAAGTTCATCGTTATTAGTTACATTAATATTTTCATAGTTTAAACTTAATTTTGTAATATCATCATTAATTCCAATTGTAAATTCATCTTGAAAATTATCTAACATATCATATACTGCTTTTATCATACCCGGTGTTGTATCTTTACTTGATAATCCATATCTTCCATGGGCTATTTTTATGTTTTTTTCTTTTAAGCAAGAAACAACATCTAGGTATAATGGTTCTCCCTCACTACCTGCTTCTTTTGTTCTATCTAAAACAGCTATTTTTCTTACTGACTCTGGTAAAATTTTTAACAAATGCTCTTTACTGAAAGGTCTATATAGGTGTACCTCTATAAGTCCAATATCCTCATTAAAAAAATCAATTGTTTCTTTAATTGTTTCACAAACAGAACCCATTGCGATTATAACTTTACTTGCATTTTTACTACCATAATAATTAAAAGGCTTATAGTTTTTACCAGAAAGTTTATTAATTTTATTCATATAATCGTTTACTATATCTGTAGTTTGACTATAAAATCTATTTCTTGATTCTACTTGTTGAAAATATATATCAGCATTTTGATTGGTTCCTCTGGTTACTGGACTTTCATTATTAAGTGCTTTATCTTTAAATTTTTTAATATCAGCATATGGAATTATTTTTTTAATATCATCGTTTTCTAATATATCAATTACATTTAGTTCATGACTTGTTCTAAAACCATCGAAAAAATGCAGAAACGGCAAGCTAGATGAAATACTAGAAAGATGAGCAACTAATGAAAGATAATATGCATCTTCTACTGAAGATGACGCAAGCATACAAAAACCAGTCATTCTAGTTGCATATATGTCCTGATGATCACCAAAAATACTTAGCGCATGAGTTGCTAATGATCTTGCAGCAACATGAATAACGCATGGAAGCATTTCACCAGCAATTTTGTACATATTTGGTACCATTAAAAGAAGCCCTTGACTTGCTGTATAAGTAGATGCAAGCATACCAGATTGTAAAAGGCCATGAACTAAACCAATAGCTCCTGCTTCACTTTGCATTTCAATTATTTTAGGAATATCATTAAATATATTTTTTTTACCTTCTTTTGCCCATTTATCCGCAAGTTCTGGCATTGGACTAGAAGGAGTTATTGGATAAATTCCTGCAACTTCGGTAAATAAATAGGAAGCATGCATACATGCTTCATTACCATCACAAACTATTTTTTTCATACGTTCCTCCTATTTATGACAATCTTCATCTGTTTGTTTAAATTTAACTGTATAATTATAACTATGTCCATTTGTAGTTGATACCGTTATATAAACTCCCTTTTCTGACTCTATATATGGTTTATCCGTCATTGGATTAATAAGGTTATCTTCAATATATCCCCCATTTACATTTATTCCATCAATTGTTCCACCATTTTGTAAAATATCAACGCTTATATCTTTACTACCACTCGCTGGAAGCAAAGAAGGATAATCTATTAAAAGATTTTTTGCCCCTTCAATTAAATTTTTCTTTTGAACTGTGCAACTATCATATCTGCTTTTTTTAATTCCACTATCAACAGTAGTTACTGCTATTAAACCTAATATTGATAAAATAACAATAACACCCAATAATTCAGCTAAGGTAAAACCATTTCTAATACTTTTTTTTAATTTATAAACTTGAGATTTATAATCAACACTATCTGTAATGAAGGACCCCGCTACTACAATATCTACATTTTTAACAAGTTTAATTGTATCATCATTGATTCCTCCATCAACTTCAATGGCAAAGTTTAAATTATTATCTTCGCGATATTTTATTAACTTATTTATTTTATCTGTAATATCGATGAATTTTTGACCACCTTTTCCTGGATAAACAGACATTATTAACACTAGCTCAACCTTATCTAAATAAGGATAAATATTGTCAATATCTGTATCAGGATTAATGGCAATACCTACTTTTATATTTAAGTTATGAATATAGTCGATTAATTCATTAGTCTTTCCTACTTCGTAGTGAAATGTAATAAAACTTGGATTTAATTTTTCTACCATTAATGCATATTTTTTTACGTCTAAAACCATTAAATGAATATCAACTGGTTTTTTGAAATTATATGCGGATTCAATAAGATTATTATCTGTTTTACTTTGTGTGAATTTTCCATCCATAATATCAAAATGCATTATATCACACGCATTATCTAATAATGTGATTTTATTATTTTCATTTTGTATCTTAAGAAAGGATCCTGCTATCTTTACCATAATTTATACCTCACTTTATAAAATTAATATAATTATTATATCTACTTTCTAAAATGGTTTTATCCAATACTTTTTCTTTTATTTTACACTGCTTTTCGTGAATGTGAAAGCAATCTCTAAATTTACATTCATTGCGGTATTCATTAAATTCAATAAAATTATCACGAATATCGGCTTTACTCATCCCACTAAATTCAATGGCTGAAAATCCAGGCGTATCTGCTACTAAACCTTCATATATTGAAATTAATTCCGTATGCCTTGTTGTATGTTTTCCTCTATTTAATGCATTTGATATTTCGTTTGTTTTTAAATTTAATGATGGCATAAGTTTATTTAATAAACTACTTTTCCCCGCACCACTTTGGCCCGTAAATACACATATTTTATTTTTAAATAATTTAGATATTTCTTCTATTTGATAGTTCATGTAAACTTCATATAAATTTTTATAATATGCAATTATAGGATTTATCCGATTTAATTCTTCTTTTGAAAGTAAATCAGATTTTGTAAATATTATTATTGGTTTAATGTTATTAAATTCTATTATTACCAATAATTTATCTAAAAGATTTGTTGATAACTCAGGGCTTTTCAAGCTTGTAATTATTAAGGCTATATCAACATTACTTATTGAAGGCCTTGTTAAGCTGTTTTTCCTTGGTAAAATTTTTAATATGTATAAGTTTTTTTCATCAAATATGACCTCATCACCAACCAAAGGAGATAAGCCCATGTTTCTAAATTTTCCACGGGCTTTACATATATAATTTATTTGATTTGATGAAACTGTATAATCATTACTTATTTGCTTTATTATTTTTCCTTGCATTACTGTTCCTTCTTTGTAGTACTTTCCTCTGTTTTTGTATCAGTTTCTGTATTTTTAGCAGCATTTTTTACAACTTTTATTCTTAAATTTGCGTTTTCTACAACTTTACTTCCAGCAGACATATTTTGATATATAACTGTACCATCCGTTTTACTAGAATCTTCAACATAAGTTATATCTAAGGTAACTTTATTTGTTTCACAGAATTTTTCAATACTTGATACATCATATGTACCATCTGTAAAATTAGGATATGCGACGTAAACGTTTGGAATTGTTAATGTAATTGTATCACCTTTACCAAGTTTTTCACCTGCTTTAACGTCTTGCTCTAATATTGTATTTTCTTTAACACCTTCGGATGATGATACATCTTTTTTACTAATTATAACTGTTATTCCTGCCTTTTCTAGTTTCTTTTGAATATCGGTGTAAATTTTCCCAACGTAATTTTCTATTTTTATCTTAGCAGATCCTTTTGATACAATTAAAGTTACCTTTGTACCTTTTTTCATACTACGACCTACTTCAGGGTCAGTACCTATTACTTTACCCTTTTCAACTTCTTCACTTTCTTCTTTTTTTGTTTTTGATTGAATTTCAAACCCATCATTTTCTAATGCATTTTCTGCTTGTGATACAGTCATACCAGAAACATCAGGAATTTCTTTTTTAGTTTCTTCCGTTATTTTTGGAAAAATAAACACTACAAATAAAATTACCGCTAACAAAACTCCAACAATACTTCCAACAATTATTAAAGCAATGTTCATTTTTTTATCTTTTTTGTCATTTTCAAAGTTACGTTTTGCTCTTCCTGGCATCGTTTTAGGCGTATCATCAAAGCCTTTTTCTTTATACTTATATACAACTTTTGGCTCATTGAATCTATCCTTATCCAATGCAGTTTTTAAATCTTCATTCATTTCTTCCGCACTGTCATAACGATTATCAGGATTTTTTGCAGATGCTTTTAATATGATGTTTTCAATTGATTGAGGCATTTCTGGATCATATTCGCATATACTAGGAAGCGGTTCATTCATATGTTTAATAGCCACCTCAACAGGATTATCTCCTTTAAACGGAACATGGCCTGTAACTAATTCATACATTAATATACCTAATGAATATATATCACTTTTTACAGTTGACATACCACCATTTGCCTGCTCTGGAGGAATATAATAAACTGTTCCCATAACACTATTTGTTTGAGTAAATTCACCTGAATTTAAAGCAACAGCTATACCAAAATCCATTATTTTTACCCTACCATCTTCTAAAATAATAACATTTTGTGGTTTTATATCTCTATGAATAATATAACTTTGATGTGCATGTTCCACAGCTCGAGTTAGTTGAAGCATAATGTCAACAACTTCAGGTAGTGTCAAATTGCCTCTTTTTTTTATTAATTGCTTTAAAGTAAGTCCTTGAACATATTCCATAACAATAAAATATTTTCCATTATCTTCTCCAACATCATAAACTTCTACTATATTTGGATCATTTAAAGAACTTGCTGAAATAGCTTCTCTTTGAAAACGTCTAACAAATTTTTCATCTTCAGCTAAATCTCCTCTTAGTATTTTAACGGCTACTTTTCTATCTAAAATTGTATCTTGAGCTAAATAAACATTAGCCATACCACCTTCACCGATTGATCTTATTATTTCATATCTATCGTTAATTAATTGTCCCCTTGTTATCATTTATTTTCCTCCTTTTGCAAATATGCAGCAGATATATTATCCGTACCGCCTCTGTTATTGGCTTTATCTATTAGTTTTTGCAATTTACTATCTATATCAATATCCGTATCTAATACTTTTTCTATACTTTTTTCATCAAGCATATTAGTAAGTCCATCACTACAAAGTAATATTCCATCAACATCGGTTTCAACGTCAAACACATCCATTTCAACAGATATATTTGCTCCCAATGCTCTCATTAAAACATTTTTCCTAGGATGATCTTTTGCCTCTTCTTCAGTCAATTCACCAGATTTTACTAATAAATTAACTAATGTATGATCATTTGTTATTTTATATAACCTTTTATCTTTTACTACAAACCCTGAAGAATCTCCTATATTTCCAAAAAGTAAGAAATCCTTTGTAATAAGAGCCATTACTATTGTTGTTCCCATACCAGCACTTTCTGGATTCTCTTCCGTATATTTATATATTAACATATTAGCTTCACTAACTATTTCTTTTAAAAAGCCTATTGCTTCTTCTTTATTGCCAACAGTTGATGAGTCAATAAATCTTTTCCCTATATGGGTAATTGCGATTGAAGAAGCTATTTCACCACCCTTGTGGCCACCCATTCCATCTGCAACAGCCATTAATATCTCATTATTTTCATTTTTAACAATTGTTACACTATCTTCATTATGATCCCTAACTTGACCTGAATCTGTTAAATAAGAAAATTCCATTAATTTCCCTCCTCATAATTTGAACGTAGCTGTCCACATGCGGCATCTACTGAACTACCAAATTCTTTTCTAATTGTTACATTTATTTTATTTTTCTTTAAAATGTCATAAAAATGCATTACTTTATCTTTTGGTGTTTTTTTAAATTCTATATGACTTGTCTCATTATATGGTATTAAATTAACATAAGCATTAAGCCCTTTGATTAATTTTACTAATTTTAGTGCACATTCATCTGTGTCATTAACCCCTTTTAACATGATATATTCAAATGTTACTTTACGGTTTGTCACAGAAATATATTCCTTTACTGAAGCCATTACTTCACTTAATAAATATACTTTATTTATTTTCATTAACTTGCTTCTTAATTCATCATCCGGTGCATGAAGTGAAATAGCTAAATTAACTTGCATATTTTCTTTTGTAAATTGTTTTATTTTAGGAACTATACCACAAGTTGATATCGTTATATGACGAGCACCTATGGAAATTCCAAAATCACTATTTATAATTTTTATAAATTTTAATACATTTTCATAATTATCAAACGGCTCACCAATACCCATTAAAACAACATGCGATATTCTAATTTGTAAATCGTTTTGGACAAGTAAAATTTGCCCAACCATTTCATCTGGAGTTAAATTTCTTATTTTTTTTAATCTACCGCTTTCACAAAAAGCACAACCCATATTACATCCAACTTGGGTTGAAACGCATATACTGTTACCATAATTGTGATTCATTAAAACAGCTTCTACTTTACTGTTATCTTCTAATTTAAATAAATATTTGTGCACATCCTTTGCATGCTGTGATTTTATTATTTCAGGTTTAGTCAATTTAAAATCTTGTTTTAATTTTTCAACAACGGTTTTCTTTACATTGGTTATTTCATCAAAATTATTTATTCCTTTTTTATAAAGCCAATCGTAAATTTGTTTTGCTTTATATTTTTTTTCATTAATATTTTCAAAATAATTTTCTAAATCTAAAATAGTCATGCCATATATGTTCATGCTTATCACCTTATATTCAATTATATCAAATGTATTAAAAAAATAATAGAAAATTCCTATTATTTTTATTTTATTATAAATTTTTATTCTAATATTTGTCACATTTTACAGTGATTTTCTATTTCATAATTTCCATGGCAATACAAATTGCGAAGAAAAGAAAGCCTAAAACAGCTGTTAAACGAGTTATAAATAGTTCTCCTCCTCTTTCTTTTCTATTAGCAAAAAGTTCATCATTTCCACCCATAATACTACTTGATGGACTCACTGCTTTACCACTTTGTAAAAGAACAATTGCAATTAATAAAATAGATACAATTATTAATAATATTTTCATAAGTATCCCTCCGACTCCTTTTAATCTACCATAAATCAATAGAAAAATCAACTTAATTATTTAATCCTTTACCTTTTACTACTAATTTTCATAATAAAACTTTTTAAAATTACCTTGTTGTAACACAATATTACAGCCATAGATACAAGAAAAAGTTAAATTATAGTTTTTCATAGTCACATTTACTACATTTAACTTTATCCTTCTTTAAAACAAGCATCTCACCACATTCTGGGCATTTATCTCCTACCGGCTTATCCCAATATGCAGTTTTACACTTTGGATAATTATTACATCCATAAAATATTTTACCCTTTCTTGTTTTCTTTTCAACTATTTTACCATCACAATTAAGACAATCACAAACAATTACATCATTCCTAGGTTCATTTTTAATATATTTACACGTAGGAAAATTAGAACATGCTACAAAAGAACCAAACTTACCTTTTCTAATAACAAGTGGGTGTCCACACTCTGGACAATCCTCACCAATTTTCTCTGCTTCCTTTTTAGGTAACTTATCAAAAGCATCTTTTACAGCGGGTTCAAATTCATTATAAAACTTTTCTAAAATTTCATACCATACTTCTTTTCCTAAAGCAATTTTATCCAAATCGCTTTCCATATTTGCAGTATATTCAACATTAATTAAATGACTAAAACATTCTTGTAATTTATCCGTAACCTCAATTCCAATTTCAGTTGGAACAAACTTTCTATCAACTAAATTCACACAACCTCTTTTTTTAAAATTATCAATAATAGTTGCATAAGTGCCAGGCCTACCAATACCAAGTTCATCCATAACCTTAATTAACTTGGCTTCAGTATATCTAGCCGGAGGTTCCGTAAAATGTTGTGAACTAGTTATATCGTTTGACACAACAACATTTGATTTATATTGATCAAATGGAGGTAATATACTATCTTTTATATCCTCATAATCCTTATAAATTTTTAAATAACCATCAAAAATAATTACTTGACCTGTAGCCTTAAAACTATAATCATTATTATTTAAAATAACACTTGTACCTTCAACTTTAGCTGGTGCCATTAAACTAGCCAAAGCTCTATAATAAATTAATCTATACAATTTATACTCATCATCAGACAAATAAGGTTTTATACTCTCAGGCGTTCTCATAATACTTGTAGGTCTAATTGCCTCATGAGCATCTTGAACATTAACCTTCTTTTTGCTGACCTTAACTGCTCCAGTATATTCCTTACCATATTTAGTTTCAATAAACTTATAAACATCAGATATAAACTCATTAGAAAGTCTTATAGAATCAGTACGCATATAAGTAATTAAACCAACAGTTTCATTTTCCAAATCAACACCCTCATATAAACTTTGGGCAACACTCATAGTTTTTCTAGATGAAAATCTTAATTTATTAGATGCCATTTGTTGTAAAGTACTTGTTGTAAAAGGTGGTTTAGAAGACTTATTTTTTTCCTTCTTTGAAACATCTTCAATTTCAAAAGCCTTAGTTAACTTATTTAAAATATTATTAGCTTCATTTTCATTTTTAATTTCTATTTTCTTATGCTTATATTCAAATAAATCAGCACTAAAATCATTAAAATCAGCACTTATTGTCCAATATTCTTCAGAATTAAAATCATTTATTTCTCTTTCCTTATCAACAATTAACTTCAAAGCTACACTTTGAACACGGCCTGCAGAAGAACCATCAGTCTTAGATTGAATTAATTTGCTTAACCTAAATCCAATAATTCTATCTAAAATTCTCCTTGCCACCTGACTATTAACTAAATTCTGATCAATTTTACCTTCATGTTTCATAGATTCAAGAATAATATTTTTATTAATTTCATTAAAAGTAACTCTAGAATATGGTTTATCCTTTAAACCTAAACAGTCATAAAGATGCCAAGCAATAGCTTCCCCCTCCCTATCGTCGTCGGTAGCAAGATAAACCTTATCAACCTTTTTAACTTCTTTTTTCAGTTCATCAATAACACTTTTTTTACCCTTAATAGTCTTATAATCCGGCTTAAAATGATTCTCAATATCAACACCCAAACCATATTTGCCCTTAGTTGATAATTCTCTAATATGACCTTTAGAAGAAGATACAATATAATCTTTTCCCAAATATTCACCTATAGATTTTGCCTTTGTAGGTGATTCCACAATAACTAAACTTTTACCCATAATTCACCTTCCTTAAAAAACTAATATATTTTATACACTAAAGTTTTATAAATGTCAATCAATAACATCAATAATTAATTTAGGTCTTTCAACTACATCAGAAGAAAATTCAAAACAAGATAAAATCTCATCATCATCTATTTTTTTATCATTATAATATATTGTAGCAAGCAATTCGCCTTTTTCAACATAATCGCCTACTTTTTTATTTAAAACAATACCAACAGATAAATCAATAACATCATCCTTTGTTAACCTTCCTGCCCCCAACTTTCTAGATAATTTTCCTATTTCTAAAGCATCAATAGATTTTATATATCCTTTATTTAAAGAATTAACTTCTTTAAAAGTGTTTGAAACACTTATATTAGAAATATCTCCACCTTGTGCGGTAATCCATTGAATAAACTTTTCATATCCTTTACCATTATATAAATTTTCCCTCACCATTTCATAAGAAGATTCTAAAGAAATATTAAGTCCCATAGAAACCATCAAAGATCCTAATTTTAAAACAAGTAAAGTTAAATCCGAAGGTCCTTTTCCCTTTAAAGTATCAATTGCTTCCAATACTTCCAAAGAATTTCCAACCGCAAATCCCAAAGGTTCATCCATATTAGTTAAAACGCAAGCTGTATCTTTATTATTTTTTAATCCAATTTTAACCATTAAACGGCCCAATTCCTTAGCGTCATCCAAACTATTAACTAAAGCACCGTTACCAACTTTCAAATCAATAACAATTTTACTAGCACCGCTAGCCAACTTTTTACTCATAATACTAGAGGCAATCAAAGGAACCGAATCAACAGTTCCAGTAACATCTCTTAAAGCATATATTTTTTTATCAGCGGGCACTAAATTTCCCATTTGTCCAACCAAAGCAATATTTATATCATTTACTTGCTTCTTAAATTCATCCAAACTCATAGTAGTTTTAAAACCTTTAATAGATTCAAGCTTATCAATAGTTCCACCAGTATGTCCTAATCCTCTACCACTCATTTTAGCAATCTTAACACCCAAAGAAGCAACTAAAGGCGCTAAAACAATTGTCGTTTTATCACCAACACCACCAGTAGAATGCTTATCAACAATATTATCAAACCCTAAATCAAGCACTTCGCCACTTTTCAGCATAATATCAGTTAAATTAATAACCTCATCCTCACTTAATCCCAACAAATCAATTTCCGTTAAAAAAGAAGACATCTGATAATCCTCAATACTGCCATCTAAAAAACCATCAATTACAAATTGTAATTCATCTTTTGTAAGAATATTATTTTTTTCTTTCTTATCAATTATATCAAGTATGTTCATATAATACCTCCAAATAAATTTTACTATCTAAATTCATATTATCAATATGTATTTTTTTTGTCAAGAAACAATTTATAAGATAAAATAACATTATAATTAAGAACTAAAGCATCATAAGCGTTCAAATATTTAAAGTCTCTTTATTAGTATATATTGTTCAGTATTTATTTAAAATACAGCTTTCTTCAAAATCATATATTTTTAATTTTCCCAAAAATATAAAAAATAATTTCAAATACAGAAATTATTTTAAATTATTTATCATTTTACTAATTGTTCTTTCAGGTTCTTTACAAAGACGATTATAAATTTCTGGATAAAGCTTTAATAAATTTATAATTTTTAAATCATTTTTTGATATTCGCACTTTATATGCTTCATCATCTGATACAAGTACTGCGGCTTTATCTTGTTCTAATAAAACATCTGCAGGTATATTTAAAGCTTGACCTATTTTAATCAAGTTTGCTAAAGAAGGCATATGCCTTCCACTTTCTATATAACTAATTGTCGCACCAGATACTCCAATTAGCTCAGCCAATTGTTTTCCACTAATCCCCTGTTTTTCACGATAGCATTTTAGTTCATAACCTAACATACAATCACCACTAATGGAAATTATAACAAGTTTATTTTATTGTTTCAGTGAAATTAACTAAAAGTTAATTTTTTTATTTATCAATTTCAGGAATAACATATTTGAGATTATTAGTAAGCATTTGAACATTTCTTTCCGGGTCTTCAAGTAATAAATTATATAGTTTAAGATTGCTTTTTATATTTGATAAAATTTGTAAATCTTCTTTTGATAATCTTATTTCATACTCTTCACTGTCACGAACAATAACATCTCGACCTAATATTTCATCGGCTGTAACATTTAACTCATCTAATAATTTGTTAAAAACTTGCCATCTTGGAGTCCTTTTGTCTTTTTCATATTGTGAGATTTCTGATGGCTTAACACCAACTTTTATAGCTAATTGTTCTTGTGTTAAGCCAACATTTTGCCTTGCTTTTCGCAACCTTTGACCTGCTACCATAAACTATCGTTATCCTTTCGCTAGCAAAATTATAGCAATATTTTGTTAGCAAAACATTAACATTAACTTTGCGTTATATTTTTGATTGAAATTAACTTCAAGTTAATATATAATATATTTGGAGGATCGAATATGCACGAATTAAAAGAAATAAGAGAAAAAAATCATATAACTTGTGAGGAAATGGCAAAAAGGCTAAATATTAGTAAACCATTCTATTGGCAATTAGAAAATAATAAACGTCGACTTTCTTATGATATGGCTTTAAAAATCGCTAAAATTTTTAAGAAAAAACCTGATGATATTTTTTATAAAGAATTTAAAAACAAGGATTAAGCACCTTGTTTTTTACTTGATAAGAAAGTAATTTTTTCTGCAATAACTTCTGTAAAATATTTTCTACCTTCTTCTGCTTCATAATTATATGTTTCCAAACGACCCTTTATTCCAATCAAATCACCTTTATGACAATAATCGGTTGTTGATTGTGCGACTCCTTGCCAAAGTCTACATGTAATAAAATCAGTATCATATTCACCGTTTGAATTTTTAAACGATCTTGGAACCGCTAAAATTAACCTTGACATTTTCCTTCCACTTTCAGTTTCATAAAGTTCTGGATCACTTGTTAAACGGCCTACTAAAACTATTTGATTAAGCATTTTCTCCCTCCTTTCGTGAAATAATATACATAAATATTTTTTAATATACAAATGATAAAAATAATTAATTATGAACAATAAAAAAGGCGAATTTTTAAAATTCACCTGTATAAAATGTTTTTTTAGACTATTAAACACTTAAAAAAAACTAATTTAACACTTTAATTTTGTTTTTATATTTTTCGGTTTTCCTGTTTTATAATTAATTGTAATTTCAGCTTTTGTTTGAGTTTCATTACAATTTTCTAATCCTTTTAAATCATAATTTTCAGTATTTTTTACATCATTAAGATTTTTTAAGGTAACAGTATACATATTTGTACTATCATTAGCACTTACGTATTTTTCAAAATATTGTTGACTTGCTGTTGATAATTTATTTGATAAATTATCACTTGTTTTATTTTTATTAAATACATCTATTCCTATAAAAACCAAAGCACAAATTATTAATATAATTAATATTATTCTTTTTTTCATAATACACCTCTTTAAAAATAATTTTTAAGTAAAGCATTTAGTTCTACAGCGTATTCCATTGGAAGATTTTCTCTAAATTCATCAATAAAACCAATGATTAATAATTCTTTAGCTCGCTCTTCATCTAATCCTCTACTCATTAAATAAAATAATTTTTCTTCATCTAATTTTGATACTGTAGCTTCATGTTCTAAATATGAAGTATTATTTTCTACTATATTTTTTGGTATTGTATCACTTTTAGAATCATCATCTAATATTATTGTATCACATTTTACGATACTTTTTGAATTAAATGCATTTTTGCTTATCTTAACTGTACCTCTATAGTTACTTACCCCACCATTAGCAGCTATTGATTTACTTATTATTTTACTTGTTGTATTAGGTGCAAGATGTATCATTTTGGCTCCGGCATCTTGAAATTGTCCTTTTGAAGCAACTGCAATTGAAATACAATTTCCTTTTGCATTTTTACCTTTTAATATACAAGATGGATATTTCATATTAGTTTTAGAGCCAATATTACCATCAATCCATTCCATAGTACCATTTTCATCTACTATTGCCCTTTTAGTAACTAAATTATATATATTATTAGCCCAATTTTGAATTGTAGTATATCTACAACTAGCATTCTTTCCAACATATATTTCAACTACAGCAGCATGTAAGGAATTTGTAGAATGATATACAGCAGTACACCCTTCCATATAGTGAACATGGCTGTCATCATCAACAATAATCAATGTTCTTTCAAATTGTCCCATATTTTTTGTATTTAATCTAAAATAGCTTTGAAGTGGTCTATCAATTGTTACCCCCTTAGGTACATAGATAAATGTTCCCCCACTCCATACAGCACCATTTAAAGCAGTATACTTATTTTCATCATATTTAACCAATTTATTAAAATATTTTTTAAATATATCTGAATGTTTTTTTAAAGCATCATCTGTACTACAGAAAATAACTCCTTTTTCTTCTAATTCTTTTATCATACTGTGATATACAACTTCACTTTCATACTGTGCGCCTATGCCGTCTAAATATTTTTTTTCGGCTGATATAAGTCCAACTTCATCAAAAGTTTCTTTAATTGGACAAGCTACTTTATCCCAATTATTTTCAACTTTGTCAGTTACTTTTTTATAATAATTTATTAAATCAAAATCTAATTTTAATTCTGGACCGAAGTTTGGATTTGCTGTTTCTTTAAAAGTTTTATAAGAATTTAAACGAAAATCAGTCATCCATTTGGGTTCTTTTTTATTTTTTGAAATTTCTATTATTTTGTTATCATCTAGTCCTAATTCTTTTGTCATAATTTCACCCACTTCATTATACAAGATTTTAGTTAAAAAAGCTATTTATTAGCTTTTATTTCATTTAATATTTTTTCTATTCCCCACCATGAAAGAAGTGCACATTTTTTCCTATTAGGGTTTTTGTGTATATCATCATATACTATTGCCTCTTCAAGTATTTCTTTATCATAAGGCCTTTCATCTATCATGTTAAGAAAATTTTTTAATATATTTTCTACTTCTTCGGTCTTTTTTCCTATTAAAACATTTGTCATTATTGATGCAGAACTTATACATATTGCGCATGCTTCACCGTCAAATTTAATATCTTTTATTTTGCCATCTTCTATTTTAACTTGTAAATTTAATTCATCAATGCAACTTTCATTGTTCATATTTATTTTTTTATATGTAACATCATCTATTAATCCTTTATTTTGTGGATTTTGATAATTTTCTAAGATAATACTTCTTTTTAAATTATTATCCATCTATATCATTTTCCTTTCCATATATAACTTCATCCAATTCAAAGTAAAAATTTCTTAACTGTTCAAATGAACAAAAGAAAATAGTTGGTAAATTTAATGTAGCAGTTTCTTTTAATGTTTTTATAACATCTTCAATTTTGTCTTCCCTTTTTTTATTTACTTTGTTTAATTGCTTTTCTTGATATATTGAAACGCCACATTTTCCTTGACTATATAATGTCTCGTTTGTTGCAAATAAAAAGTCGGCGTCTATTATACTATATATTATCTTAGAAACGTTATAAACTGTGTTCATAAGGGTTTGATTATGGGTAATTTTTTTAATTGATGTTTCTTCTACTATTTCTTTCATTCTTGTAAATAACTGATCATTATCTTGTGGCAAACATGATATTTCAGCATACATTTCACCACTATGTGACTTTATATTAAATTCACTTTCTGGAATTTCTAAAGTTAGATCAATTAATCTTCCAATTGTATTAAGATTTTTATAATCTACCTTTAAAACGACATAAGCCAATTTATTTTTATTATGTCCTTTATCAGCCAATGCAGGAATTATTCCATTATTATAACAAGTATGCAAAAGAAGCTCCAAAGACCTAGAATCTGAAGACATTTCATGAAAATATATAGATCTATCTTTTTCGTTATCAATATTTACTTTCATATAAACTCTCCTTTTTATTCATCTTTTATTTTTTCCTTCATATATTTAAATGTAAGGAGGAAATAAACATGGAAACACTTAAAGTAAGAGCTAAATCCAACCCAAATTCAGTGGCTGGAGCTTTAGCAAATGTCTTTCGCGAGAAAGGAACGGTTGAAATTCAAGCAATCGGTGCGGGAGCTTTAAATCAAGCAATTAAGGCAATAGCAATTGCTAGAGGATTTGTTGCTCCAAGTGGCAAAAATTTAATATGTATACCAGCATTTACTGATATTGTAATTGATGGTGAAGAAAGAACTGCCATAAAATTAATTGTTGAAGCAAGATAATCTTGCTTTTTTTGTTTCCTTAATAATTATACCATAAATTAACATAATACAAAGTAATTAAATACACTATTGACACTAAATTCTTACATAAAATTACATAAAAGTCATTTTTTCTATTGAAAGTATATAATTAATTTGCTATAATTATCTTGTCGTCTGGCGAGATAGCTCAGTTGGCTAGAGCATACGGTTCATACCCGTAGGGTCGAGGGTTCGAATCCCCCTCTCGCTACCATATAATAAATTAAAGCCTAGCAAGGCTTTTTTTCATATAAAAAAAGGTAGTTATACCTTTTAAGAATTATTTGTAATATCAGATAATACTGTGTCATCTTTAACTCCATATAAACCATTAATCTTACTTTGATCTTCCTCATTTAAATCTTGTAATTTCCAATCATTATTATCTTTTCTTAAATAAAAATTAATTGTATATGCCTCTGTCTTCGTAACATCTTTTAACTTATTTAACCTATAACTAGCAAACGTATCTGTAGATGTAAATTTATCCGCATTTTTTAATTTATATTCATTAGCTTCATTAACTACATCTGCATAATTTCTAACAGTAACTTCAGCTGTGACAGTTGCATTTTTACCATCAATTTTCTCATCTTTAATTTTATAAGTTAAATCTTGGTAATGCTTTTTCATGAATTCACGATAGTCACTTCTTTCATCTTCAGTTAAATTAGAATCACTAATTAAAGTTGTATCTAAATCCTTCATTACATCTTCATCATTAGTTTGATATTTATTAAGAAATGCTTCTACTTTTTTAGTTGGTGTATTTCCCATGTTGCCACAACCAGATATAAACATTATACAAATAAATAAATATAATATTTTTTTCATATTTTTCCTCCTCAATAGTATTTTGAGAAGATTTTAAAATATTATACATTAATTAATACTTTTTACAATTTTAAATTTCCAAATGACTTTTTAACATTTTCTTCTAATAACTTACTATTCATAATTTCTGCTTTTTTAATTAGCGCATTCTTAGCTAATCTTAATTTTAATAAAGTATATATTTGGCTTTCCTTTAAGGTATTTGTAATTCTAGTAAAAGGAATTTTCTCACCGCTAACTTGGGATGCTTTGCCATATACCTTAAATTTAACACCATCGTCAAATTTTTTATGGCAATCCTCAATAGTATATAAATTATTATCAATTAAAAACTCTTTAGCATTATCATTTGAAAGAGGATTAGCCAGTATATTAGCACTCAATCCGTTTTTCAAATCAAAGGCTGCATAGCACCCAGTAAAACCAGTAATCGCAAAAGCATCAGTACTTAAAACATCGGTAAGTTCACTCGCTCTAATTCCCTCTGGATGTTTAATATAAGCCCCCATTGCTCTTGTTACATTATAAACACCTATATCATTGCCATCTTTATCTTTTTTAAATTTTAAACTACCATCGTCATTTAATAAAACAAAATTATCATGAACTGGAGTAATTAATTTTTTAATAGAACTAGAAGATAAAAAACCATTATTTAAACCATCAAATAATTTCATTAAATCTCTAGAAGTACTATAAATGCCTGCATGACCAGGATACATATTATATTTTTCAAATATTTTAGCTTTTGGATCATGAATATTATTATCTTTACTGCCCGTAATAATACCAAAATTATCATAACTTGTCATAAGCATATTCATCTCATCATTAAAATATTTTTTAAAATAATCATCAGCTGAAGGTAATAAATCCTTTAAAATAATAAAAGGAATATCACTGTATAAAAAGGTATTGTCTAAGTTGACCTTAGTAGAATATAATCTTTTTTCTAACTCTTTTAAAGAAATATCTTCGTCAAGCCTACCATCAGTTCTTAAATCATAGTAAAATTTTGCCATTTTTTCTATAGGTATATTTAAATTTTTATATTTACTATTTACTTGTGAGACATTTTTTGATAAATCAATTTTACCTTCTTCTTCTAATTTTAAAGCTTCAATACTTGTAAAAAGTTTAGTCATACTAGCCAAATCAAAACGAGTATTTTCATCTATCTTATGATTTTCAAAAGTCTCACCATCATAAGTATATATTGAAACACCACTTTTAGAATCTTTAATTCCAGTAGAAAGTCCCGGAGTAATCATAGAAATACCCTTCACTATTTTTAAATAATCCCTAATTATTTCATTATAAATATCAATTGGATTTTTATCCATCATTTCTAAAAGAAGATACTTTTCATCTTCAAACATATCAATTAAATATCTATATTCTTTTAATTTACCATTGCTAACAAGTTCATTAACCAGTTTATATTCTTCCCTAGTAATAATACTTTTATATAAATCTTTATCCATAAATACGCCTCATTTCTTATGACTGATATTATAAACATCTATTGTTTTTTTGTCAAATTTACACATATTTATAAATTCTTTAAATAAAATTAAATTTTTATCTTCTAATTCCGGATGAAATTGAACTCCTATCATTAAACCATTTTTACTTTCTAAAACCTCAATAACCCCATCTTTAGTATATCCAGTAATATTAAATATACTATCTTTAAATAATTCTTCCTTAACTAAAGATTTATGAAGTGAAGGCATACTTATTATTTCACTTTTAAATATATTGCATAACTTTGAATTCTTATTTAAAATAACTTCATGTTTACACATATCTATTTTATTAATATTAAAAGGATTCAAGTTATCATGACCTTCTTTATCATATAAATATTCTTTCTCATCTTCGTATTTAAAATTTTTTTCTATTTGTTCATAAGAAAGTTCATTAGGATATTTTTTTAAATACCACTCATATCCAGCCATAGTCTGCATTCCTAAACATATTCCTAAAACTGGCATTTTATGTTTATAAGCATAATGCATCGCACATATATGACTAGAGCCCAAATGAGGTCCTCCTTGAAAAATTAAACCGTCGCATAATTTTAATATATCTTCATTAAATTTTTCAAAAGGAAATAATATACCAATTGGAATTCCACCAGCTTCAACTATCCTTTTTGAAAAATTATCATTAAATGTAGTTTTGTTTTTAAACGGATTATCTTTATCATAACACCTTGGTCCAATAATACCAATAATAGGTTTCATAAAACACACTTCCTTTTTATAATATTATATAATATAAATTACATTTTTGACATTACTTTATTAATTTTTTTATTTTAGCTAAGCCATTTTTTTCAAGTCTTGATATTTGTGCTTGACTAATACCAATTTCATCAGCTAATTCAGTCTGTGTTTTACCAATTAAATACCTTTGAGTAATAATATATTTTTCTTTATCTTTTATTTCATTTAAAGCGTTTTTAAGTGAAATAATCGTTTCTAAATCATATAATGAATCATCATTAGATAACTGATCAGCTAAATATATTACATCTCCCCCATCACTATATATAGGTTCAAACATACTAACAGTATCTTTTAATGAATTAAGAGCAAATCCAACTTCCCATTCAGATAAATTCATATTACTAGCAATTAAATTAATTGAAGGTTCTTCATTATTTTGATATGTTAATTTCTCCTTTAATTTTAATGCTTTATAAGCGGTATCCTTAATACTTCTAGATATTCTTAAACTACTATTATCCCTTAAATATCTTTTTACCTCTCCTAATATCATTGGAACCGCATACGTACTAAAATGGACTTCATGAGATAAATCAAAATTATCAATTGCCTTAATCAATCCAATTGTTCCGACCTGAAATAAATCATCCATATTATCACATCTACCAGAAAATTTTTTTAAAACAGAAAGAACTAATTTTAAATTACCATTAATTAATATTTCCTTCGCACTAACGTCACCACTTTGATACTTTTTAAATAATTCAATTTGCTTTTCATTTGTTAACACCTCAATATCTGCAGTATTAACATTAGAAATTTCAACTTTATGTTTTGCCATTAAAAAACTCCTTTCTACTACATAATGAGTAAAAAGGAAAGTTTTTAAACATTTTATTTAATAATAAAATGATAACCAGGAAAATTATTTTCAAATACCGATGAAACTGTTATTTTATAATCATATTTAGTTTTTAATATATTTCTCACAATAATTATATCAGTCATGATACCATTAAATAATATTTATAATTAATAACTCAAAAAATAATAAAACAATAATTATAAATAAACATAAAATTTTATTTTTTTTAAGTAAATTTAAATTATCATAAATAACCTTTAAATAAATAATAAAACTAATTATTAATATTATATAAA
>CAVKUP010000013.1:0-28633 GCA_963659735.1 bacterium | reverse complement strand
ATTATGTATTAAATATAGATGTTCAATCAATAAGAAGCAACAATCTTGCTTCTTATTCCAGTCGTTCAAAAAAAATTACAATATATTCTTATACAATTGAATTAATGTTAAAGAACATTGAAAATAATATATTAAATATTAGTGATTTTGAAAAAATATTATATAAAAACTTATCATTATTACAAGTCCTATTACATGAAATAGAACATGCTAATCAAGAAAGAATAGCATATATAGAAAATACTTTGGAATCTTTTATTCTTAGAATGGCTTATACTGTAGATAATTCTTATTTTGAAAGTTTATATGAATACAGTCCACAGGAAAGATTGGCGGAAATAAAATCATATAGAGAAGTTATTTCTTTAGTACCTTATATAAAAAATAAATTAAATAAATTACCTTTGATCTTAGAAATGAATGAGTTACAAAGATTTTTAAGAGGATATCATTATAGTCAAGGAAAAGTTAGTTCTCCACTTATAATATTTTTTCAACGTGGAAATAAAGAATTAGTATTACAATCTTTTGACTGGTATTGTAAAAATTCTTTGGATATGGTTTATTTACAATATGATCTGTATGAACGTTTCAATTATGGTCTACCAATATCATTAGAGGAATATTCTAATTCTATGGGACAATTAGTTTTATCACTTAATGATAACTTTAAGAATAAAACAAATTTTAAAAGACAATAATCTGCTATAATGATGCTAGGGGAGTTGATTTATTATATGGAAATTATAATCAAGGATTTAAAATTTAATAATCATGGCGATGAATATCCGGAAGGATATAGAATTGTTTATTTTTATGATAATAATTATTCAATTGGCGAATATTGTAAAACTATAGAAGGATTTATGATTGGATTTGCAGAATGTGATCCATTTATGGATGATGATATTCCTGAGTTTATATCTATAGATGATATGTTAGATAGGTATTTAAAAGAAGTCCCTAATGCTGATAGCGTTGGGATATATAAAACTAATGGGATTTTAATTGCAAAAAAGAAAAATTTAAAATGAAAATGTAAGCAAAGTTGTTAATGACTTAATACACTATTTATAGTTCTAAAATGCGAATAATTAAATGTCTCATTTTATCTATTTGTTAATAGTGAATAAACTTTGCTTTAGGTTTTGTTATTTGTTATTATCTTTGTTGAATAGACTGGGTTTAAGTATAATATCTTATGGCTGGATAAAATAAAAATCTAGTTTTTTTATGCTTTCTTCTTCAAATTTTTTGCATAATATTGTGTAAAATTCTACATAATATTATGTTTTAACTTTAGAAAGAAATAACAAAAATAATGTCTAACTCTAATAACATAATTTTAAATTTTAATCATACTCTTAAAATGGGTGATCCAATGATTAAAATGTACGGAAATAAAATTGTAAAATTGGAGTTTGTATTTAATGAAAATGGAGATGATTTGAAAACAATTATTAATAGAACTTTTAAAGAAGAACTATATAAGAAAAAATTACTATTTGGAGGTGCATTAGATGAGCTGCAAAAAACTAAAAATGATGGTCCCATGCAATCGTAGATATTTTAGACTCCTATCATTAAAAAGAAAGAATAAGAATATATGATAGGAAATCAAATCTATAAATGTGCAGATTATTTAAGACTTTCAAAAGATGATATTGGAAAAAATGACGAATCATCTTCAATATCAAGCCAAAGAATGATAATCAATTCATTTGCAAAACATAATGGTTTAAATCTTATTAAAGAATATGTTGATGATGGTTATTCTGGTGGTAATTTTGAAAGACCAGCTTTTGTAGAAATGATACAAGATATTGAAAATGGACTAATAAATTGTGTAATTACAAAGGACTTATCAAGATTAGGTCGTGAGATGTATGGTACAGGTAAATATATAGAGGAATTTTTTTTAGAACATAATGTTAGATATATTGCTATTAACGATTCATACGATTCGTTAATTGGTGATTCAATGTTAGGCTTAAGATTAGGTGTTAATGACTTATATTTAAGAGATGTATCTAAAAAAGTGAAATCTTCATTTAGAGTTAGACAAGAAAAAGGAGATTATATTGGTTCATTTCCTTGTTATGGCTATATGAAAGATCCTAGCAATCATCATAAATTAATTATCGATCCTGAAGCAAGTGAAATTGTTAAATTAATATTTTCTCTTGCACTTGATGGTGATGGTGTTTGTGTAATTGCTAGAAAATTAACTGAAAAGCAAATTCCTATTCCAATAGTATATAAAAAAGAGCCCAGAGGCTTGAAAGTTACAGAAAATAATGGAAATGGTATTTGGAAACATTCTACATTAAGAAATATCTTAACTAATGAAATGTATATTGGCAACATGGTACAACATACAAACGAAAAAATAAGTTATAACAATAAAAAATGTCGTAAATTAAAAAAAGAAGAATACATCGTAGTTAAAAATACACACGAACCTATTATAAGTAAAGAAGATTTTGATAAAGTACAAGAAATTATAAAGAAAAGACATACTACACCAAAAGAAAGAGATTTTGATAAGTATTTATTATCTGGTCTACTTATATGTGGTAATTGTGGTCGTTCTTTAGGTATTACGCATAAAAGAAATGTTCAAACTCAAACAAAATATACAAGTTGTAATTACTATAATAGAAAGGGAAAAGCATCTGGTTGTACTCCTAATAGATTAAACTATGATTTATTAGAAAAAGATGTAATAAATTATTTAAAAGAAATTGGCGAAGAATTCATAAAACATTATGATATTAGAAATCTAGTAGAAGATTCCGTTTATATCTATAATAAAGATTTACTAGAATTAAAAAATAATATAGATGCAGTACAAATAAAAATTGATAAAGAAACGAATGCAATATCTAATTTATATAATGACAAATTGGAAGGCCATATATCACTAGAAATATTCAAAAAATTATCACAAGAACATGAAGATAAGTTTCAAGCCTTAAATAAAGAAAAAGAAAAATTAGAGTCTAAATATAATGATTTATCGAATGAACGAGCTGAAATGAATTTTACTCGTTGCAGGGATTTAGTTGAAAAGTATGTAAGTATGAAAGAACCAAGTAGAACATTGATTAAAAGATTAATAGATAGCATTGTTGTTTATGATTATGGTGATAAAAAAGAAGTCAAAATTAATTTAAAATTTAAAGTGTTATCTTATCTTGCAAGCACTATTAGGAATTAAAAATACCACATACGAAAGGCAACCCCTTATTTTTTTACCACACTATAAAGGGTAACTGGAGTAACCCTCCCATTTTTAAGCTATGGTGGTTCAAGTTTATTAATAACACTATCAAGCATGGGAATTATTTTAAATATAAGTAAACACAATTAAAAAAATATAGATTATAAATGTTTATCTATATTTTTTTCCTTTTGATTATTTTCTACTAACATTACACCAGTAGAACCATCTTTAATAAATTGTGATAAAGCAAATTTAATCTCTTTTATTTGCTTATTAAGTTCTTTTGGTTTAACGAATAAATTTTCTAATGCATTTGTTAATATAACTACATTTTCATCATCAATGTCTCTAAGACGACATATAATTTCATCATTTGAAAGAGTATAATCATTTATTTCTTTTGCCATACCTAAATGTAAGTTATAAGAGACTAAAATATTTTCTACTTCTTCAAGTGATTTTGGACCAAAATTATTACATAGTAGTTGTTCTGGTTCAAGACTTGCTAAATCTTTAACCGTATTAATATCAAAATATCTGGTTCTTTTTAAACTCCAATACGTTCTAGCGTTTAAGTTTAAAACTTCAATTTTACTATTTAAAATAATATTCCTATTTTTCCACCTTTCAATACTTATACTTTATTTAAGAAATTTGTCAAATTTTTTAAATAAAAAAACATTAATCATAATGTTTAATGTTATTTGTTATTTTCAAGTTGCTTTTTAAATATTTTTCTAAATAAAAATCTTACTAATGGACCAGCATAAAATATTTGAAAACATAAAGCCATTGGAAAACTTATTACCCATGTTTGTAGCCAATTAGTAAATAAATTTTCAATACCTTTAAATTCAAAAAATATATTAACTATTAATGTCATAATAGGACACATGAAAGCAACTGTTAAACCAGAAATCATAAGTGTAATAACTATAGGCTCAGTTTTATTAGCATCAATAGTTTTAAAAGTTATTTTTTTAACTAATTTACCAACAAATAAACCTTCAACAATGAATGCTATTACACAAACGGGCAAAAATATTTGACATGCTTTAATGAGTATATCATTATTAAAACCTCCATTATGTATTGAAAGACTATAACATACCATTGCAAATACCATAAGTATTACCATCATAATACCAAATATAAAATCTTGAAATTTAGTCTTAGGCATTTTTTTACTCCTTTCATAAACAAAATACTTTGTGTTGTTCGTTAGTCATTAAATAATGTTCGTTTCCAATATAACCAAGCTTTGCTTAGTAATTATATCATAAAAAAAATTTTGATGTAATAGAAAAATTAAACATTTTTAATTAAGTTTTTAATTATTTTACATATTAATATTTCCATGCTAAAATACTATTGAGGTATAAATTTATGAAAGAAATAAATGGTTTAACAAATGAAGAAGTTATAAAATTAAAAGAAAAAGGCTTTATTAATGTAAACGAAGAAATAAAAACAAAATCAATTGGTCAAATTATTTTTACAAACTTCTTTACATTATTTAATTTTTTAAATTTTTTTCTAGCACTAGCAATATTCCTTATAAAATCATATAAAAATTTATTATTTTTAGGAGTTGTTTTTTGTAATACTTTAATAAGTACTGCGCAAGAAATTAGAAGCAAAAAAGTCATTGATAGATTATCACTATTAAATGAAACTAAAGTTACTGTTATTAGAGAAAAAAAAGAAAAACAAATTGGTATTTATGATATTGTTTTAGGTGATGTTATTAAATTAAAATCAGGAAATCAAATAGTTGCAGATAGTATTATTCTATCAGGTGAAATATCTGTTAATGAATCTTTAATAACAGGTGAATCTGATTCAATTAAAAAAACAAAAAATGATAAGATACTATCTGGAAGTTTTATAGTTAGTGGTTCATGTTACGCAAAAGTAATTCATGTAGGTAAAGATAATTATACATCTAAAATATCATTAGAAGCTAAATATGTAAAAAAAATTAATTCAGAACTCATGAATTTTATTAATAAAATCATTAAATATATTTCAATTTCAATTCTTCCCATTGGTATATTACTTTTTTTAAGTCAAATGAATAGCGGTAACTTTGAAAATACAACTATTCATGTAGTAGCTGCCTTAATAGGTATGATACCAGAAGGTTTAGTCCTTTTAACAAGTACTGTTTTAGCAATTAGTGTTATGAGATTATCAAAATATAACGTATTAGTTCAAGAACTTTATTGCATTGAAACTCTTGCTAGAGTAGATACTATTTGTTTAGATAAAACAGGAACAATAACAACTGGTAAAATGCATGTTTCTAAAATTATTCCTTTCAATCATAATTTAAAAGATATAGCAAATGATTTAGGTGTTTTTTGTTATCACATGAAAGATGATAATCAAACAATTGAAGCTATCAGTAAAAAATATTTAAAAGAAAATAACTACAAAGTAATATCTAAGGTTCCATTTTCATCACAAAATAAATGGTCTGGTATTTCATTTGAAAATAAAAGTTACATAATAGGAGCTCCTGAAATTATATTAAAAGATACATCAATAATTGATAAAGAACTTAAACAATATATAAATAATAATAGAGTCTTATTATTTGCACAAACAGACGAAAAACTAGATAAACTTATTCCGAAAAACATAAACGTTTGGGCCCTAATAATTTTAAACGATGAAATTAAAGAAGATGCCAAAGAAACATTAGAATATTTTAAAAAACAGGGAGTTGATATAAAAATAATTTCTGGAGATAATCCTAAAACAGTATCAGGTGTGGCTTCACGAGTTGGATTAAATAATATTAAATCTATTGATATGAGTAAATGTAATATGCCAATTGATGATATAATTAGTGAATATAATGTTTTCGGCCGAGTTAAACCAAATCAAAAGAAAGAAATAATAGTTGCTTTAAAAGCCAAAGGGCATGTAGTTGCAATGACAGGCGATGGGGTTAATGACGTTTTAGCTTTAAAAGAAGCTGACTGTAGTATAGCAATGAATAATGGCTCTGATGCTGCAAGAAATGTATCACAACTAGTCCTTTTAGATTCAAATTTTTCATCTATGCCTAAGGTTGTATCAGAAGGTAGAAGAAGTATAAATAACATTCAAAGATCATCTTCATTATTTTTGTGCAAAACCACATATGCAACCTTACTTGCACTCATATTTGTATTTTTAAATAGAAATTATCCATTTGAACCAATTCAATTAACTTTAACTAGTACTGTAACAATAGGTATTCCATCATTCATTTTAGCCTTAGAACCAAACAATGAAAAAATAAATGGTAATATATTTATTAATGTTTTAAAACGTTCAATTCCAACAGCATTAACAATAGTTAGTAATATATTAATTATTATGTTTTTATCTTCATTTATTAAATTATCTAATAGTCAAATTTCAACGCTTTGTGTTTTTCTAACCACAATAACTGGTTTTATGCTTATATACAGAATATGTGTTCCATTTAATGCAATTAGAAGATGTTTATTTGCCTTTTTAATTATTATGTTTATCATAGAAACTACATGTTTTAGGAACTTCTTTTCAATTTCATTTATTGACTTTAAACTATTAATTTTAATTATTATACTAAGTTTAATTGCATGGATGCTTTTCAACTTATTTACAAAAGTTTTTTATATAGCTATAAAAAAATAAATTATGATAGTAATTAACATAATTTATTTATTTTTTTTATGGCTTCTTTTTTTATTTTTGCGATAACATTATCATTTTTATGAAGTTCAAGCATATATTGGTCTAATTCACCAAGTGCATATTGATGAAAACTTTCTTTAACAATGCAATTTGCTATTGGAATGTTGTTACTGTTTAGTTTACTTAAAATTTTTTCTATAACATTATAATTTATTTTTACTTCGTTTCCATTAATTATGTAGCTAGTATTTACTGGAAATTTATATTTTTTATCAAGATTAATTTTAAATTCTTTATCAATGTCATATAGTGAAAGCCATGCTGGATTATTTTTATAATATTCTAAAGCTTTTTTTATAGTTTCAATTTCGTTTGATTGTATTTTTTCTTTATTGATTCTTTGCATCCAATAATCTCTTTGTATGTTCATAAAATTAAAAAGATTAAATTGAATTTCTGTATAATTTTTATTTTGCTTTAACGCTTTAGAATTATTAGTATCTAATTTTTGCCTGTTTTCTGATATTGTTATGAGTAAGTCTTCTAAACTATTCCCATTAGACAAATTCCAATAATTGTATGCAAAATTAATTTTTTCTTGCTTATTCAAACCGTTTTTTAAAACTATTTTATTTTTATTAATAAGTCTATTTATGCATTCTATTTCCAAGTTATATTGATTATCCATTGTTATGCCCACCCATTTTTATTGTTTTAACGTATTGATCAAAAGTGTTTTCTGCAGTAGGCTTAAATGCACCTTTTACAATACAAACTGCTGGGAATATTTCATTTTCCATTAAGCTTAATTTGATTTTTCTTGCAGTATTTTTATCGATTGTAAATACCGTATTGTCTTTGCATAATATACTTACTCTTTGATGATATACGTTTTTAGCGTCTTTAAATTGTTCGTCTTCGTCATATTCTTCGAGCCAGTTTTGATAATTATATTCATAACTAAATGTTTTAAACGATTTAGGACTGATATCTTTTAAAGTTTCACTTATCTCAAAAGTGTCAGATTTAACATCAATATTTTTACAACTAGGTTGTTGTCTTCTCATATTGTTATTTGAAATAAAATTAATAATTTGTTTTCTTAATTCTTTATTGTTAATATTTTTTTCTAAAATATCAATTATTGAAACATTTCCTAATTCATTATAATATTGGTAAGCAAATTTAATCTTATCACTACTAGATAATTTAACAGGACTTTTTTTAATTAAATTTATTAATGTTATGCTGTCATTGTTTGATGGCATGATTTTAAAATCGTATTTAAGTGAATCATTTTTCATGTTTATATCTGCTTGTTTTAATTTGCTTATATATTTATCTAATTCATTGTTAGCATAATATTTAAATGCACCTTTAACTACGCAATGTGATGGATAAATACTATTTTTTGCTAATTCGTTTTTTATTTGTAATGCAATATCTTTGGTTATTGTTAACATGCTTCCATCTTTTTGTAAATATTTGTAATATACTGGTTTTGTTCTCCCTTTACCTGTAAACTGTAGTTCTTCATTATACTCTTCAAGCCAGTTATTTTCATCATATTCTTTTTTTAACATTTTGCCGACACTGACATTAACAAAGTTATATCCTGAGCATTTTTCATTAATTAGTTTGGAAATTTTTGTCATACAATTTGCTTGTATAAATTTTAATATAGTTTTTTTTGCTTCTGCATTTAGTGAATCTGCTTCTACAATGTCAACAATGGATGTGTTTCCAAATATTCTGTGGTAATCACAGGAAAATTGTACTTTTTCCTCTGCATTTAATTTTTTAACGCCATAATTTTCTTTGATATATTTTTCAAGTAATATACCATAATTTCTTTCTGCTATTGTGTTTTTCATAATAATCCCCCTTTGAAATACGGTGTTTATTATACATGTTTTTAAAATTATGTCAAATTTTTAAAAAAACATGATATAATTTTATGGAAAGGTGTGATTTTCATGAAATTATATAACACATTATCTAAAAAAATAGAAGAATTTATTCCTTATAATAAGAATTTGGTTACTATGTATACTTGTGGACCTACTGTTTATTATTATGCTCATATTGGAAATTTAAGGACATATATATCAGAAGACATTTTGGAAAAAGGCTTGAAATATATAGGATATAATGTTAAAAGATGTATGAACATTACTGATGTTGGACATTTAGTAGGTGATGGGGATACTGGTGAAGATAAATTATCTAAAGCAGCTAAAAAAGAAAAAAAATCAGTTTTAGATATAGCTTCATTTTATACAGAGGCTTTCTTTAAAGATTTAGAAAAATTAAACATTAAAAAGCCTGAAATAATATCTCCGGCAACTGAAAATATTGATTTTTATATTAAAATGATAGATCAATTATTAAAAGATGGTTATGCTTATAAATCTGGTGGTAATGTTTATTTTGACACTTCTAAGTGTTCTAATTATTATGAACTTTCTGGAAGGAGTAAGGATGATTTGTTACTTGCAGTTCGTGAAGATGTTGAGGCAGATAGTAATAAAAAAAATCCCTTTGACTTTGGTTTATGGTTTACTAATTCTAAATTTAATAATCAAGAATTAAAATGGGATAGTCCTTTTGGATTGGGTTATCCTGGTTGGCATATTGAATGTTCTGCTATAGCTATTCAAAATCTGGGTGAACATTTAGATATTCATTGTGGCGGCGTAGATAATATTTTTCCTCATCACACTAATGAAATTGTTCAATCTGAGAGTTACTTAAAACATAAGTGGTGTAATTATTGGGTTCATATGGAATTTCTAAATGATAAAACTGGCAAAATGAGCAAATCAAAAGGTGATTCAAAAGATTTAAATAGTTTAATAGAAAAAGGGTATGATCCAATAGTTTATCGTTATTTTTGCCTTCAATCTCATTACCGTAAAACTTTAGTTTATAGTTTGGAAAGTTTAGATATGGCAACAAAAGCTTATAACAAACTAAAAAATAAAATAAAAATTATAAAAGAAAATGCTAGTGGTGATATTTGTAGCATAGAGGAATATCAAGACAAATTTAAACAAGCTTTTGAAAATGATATGAATACATCCAGTATGCTTACATGCTTATATGATGTTATTAAAAGTAATTTAAGTAATGCATCAAAACTTTATTTAATCGAAGATTTTGATAAAGTATTATCACTAAATTTACTTAACGAAGATAAAATAGATGAGGACTTAAAAAAATATATATTAGATCAAATAGAAAAAAGAAATGAAGCTAAGAAAAATAAAAATTATGTTTTAGCAGATCAAATAAGAGATGAGCTACTTTTAAAAAATGTAGTTATTAAAGATACTAAAGAAGGCTGTAAATTTGAAATTAAAAAATAATGCACTTCTTATTGTTAATAAACCCAAGGGTTATACTAGTAGGGATGTTGTTAATATAATTAGTAAAAAATTTGAAACAAAAAAAGTCGGTCATAATGGTACATTAGATCCTTTAGCCACGGGTGTTTTGGTTATTTGCTTGAATAGATATACAAAGTTAAATAATATATTATCATCTGATGAAAAAGAATATATTGCGACAGTTAAATTAGGCATATCTACAGATACATTAGATATAACTGGTAAGATTATAAAAGAAGATTATAAAAAAATAAGTAAAAAAAATTTAATTCAATCATTAAATAAATTTAATTGTACATATGAACAAGAAGTGCCTTTATATTCTGCCGTTAAAGTTAACGGAAAAAAATTGTATGAATATGCTAGAAATGGTGAAAGTGTTACATTACCAAAGAAAAAAGTAACTATAAAAAGCATAGAATTATTATCATTAAATGACAAAGAATTTACTTTTAAATGTCTGGTAAGTAAAGGAACATATATTAGAAGTTTAATTAAAGATATTTTAATTGATTTAAATACAATTGGTGTTATGAGTGATTTAAAAAGAGTAAAACAAGGCATATTTAGTATTGAAAATTCTTATAGTTTAGATGAAATTTTAAATGATAATTATGAATTTTCTTATTTGAAAGATGTTTTAAATGTCTCTAAAATTAATGTGGATAATGGTTTATTAAAAATGATTAAAAATGGTGTTCCTTTAACAGGTAATTATCCAGATAGAGTATTGTTTATGAATGACAATGAAGAAATTGCTATATATGTCAAAGAAAATGATATTATGAAGCTGGATGTGTTACTTAAAAATATTGATTAGATAATTTTTGATATATTTTTGTTGTATTCTAGATTGAAAGATGTGAATAATTGCAATCAAAATAGACCTTATTAAAATCAATTCTTGAAGTATTGTCATAAACATTATTATAATTGGCCGTGCAACTAATTACTGTTGCTATTTTCATCAATTGCCATATATTTAAATCTGATTTAATGCCTTCACGTATCATTCCACTTAATGATTCTAAATCCTTATTAGCATTTTTTAAACCAATGATATTTCCATTATCATCAATGCCAATATAAATAGTACCATCATTAGTATTAGCAAATGCAATAATTTCTTTTTTTACATCTTTAGTTAATTCAACTTTTAATTCAGTTTTTTGATCTTCTATGTACATTTTTATCACCCAATAATATTATATACAAAAATAAAAATTTTACCAACCAATTCGACCACTTTTCGACCACTTTTCGACCATTTTTCGACCATAATTATTTTATATATTAAAAAATCGAACTAAAAAGTTCGACTAAATATCTTATGGAGCAGTTGCTAAACGGGTTAAGCACACTAGATAAATTTTTAGAATATTTAAATAATGGATTAATGCATAATGTTAGAAAATAAGGTGGAAATTATTATGGTAGTTTTGAAAAGGACATTGATAATATTAATGCTAGTGTCCCAACGATATTTCAATTAACTCCTGATAGAGCAATTGAAATGAAAAAACACAATCCAGATACGTTACTTGTATTGGTGTTACCACCTAATGTGGATGAATTAAAAAACAGAAGAAACGATAGATCTATTAAACGTATTGAGGATGATATAAAGAATTTAAAAGATGCAAAATCATATGATTATGTTTTGATAAATGATGATTTAAATACGGCGGTCAATCGATTGATGTATATTATAGATGAATATTGTTTACAAAGATTTTGTCCAAATCGTGTTGATGTTGAAGAAACAATTGATTTATTCATAGAGCAGTTTGAAAATTCAAAAGAACGTTCTGGCGTTGAGAAGGTTTTTAATAAAAAAATTGCTGATTCTTGGGATGACAAATCAAGGTTTGTAACTTATCATGGAATAAAAAATCCAATTACTAACGAGGTATTTACAAATATCCATAACGGAATGTCGATTGCTGATATAGGATGTGGAACTGGTAAATTGATTTCTAAAATTGATAGTAGAATTGATAATTCTAGTTTATTTGGATTAGATATTAGTGATGATATGGTGTGTCATGCACAGGCGAGAATTTTCACTGGAAAAAATGATACTTTATTTATTAATGCAGATTTTATGAATTATGATTTTACAAGGCAATTTGATTTGATTATATTTAGTTATGTATTACATCATGTTAAAGTTCCAGTTCTTGCCTTGAAAAGAGCAAGAAGTTTATTGGCAAGTGACGGAAAAATTTTATTTTCTGTTCCCGGAAAAAATTATCTTTCCGAAACCTTTTTACCGAACGATTTAAATGGTAGATTTAGTTTGGAAGAAATGGATAAAATTGTAGAATCTGCTGGTCTATATCCGTTGTCTGCATGTAGAAATAACTTTTTGATGACATTTAACTCTTACGAAATGTACATTGGATATTTAAAAAGTATAGGTACTTATCAAAAAATTAATAATTATACTAATGAAAAATGGGGTTATGACTTTAATCAACAAATTTTGATGAGGTTTAATGATTCGAAATTTATAACTGGTGAATATTTGACCTATAATTGTGTAGATAAGAGTAAAATTCTAAAAAGGAGGTAAAAATGATTGTTTATAGTAACAGTGTAAAAAAATTTTGTGACGACATTGATAATATATCTTTAATACTTAATAAAAAACTAAAAGAAAAAATGCACAAATATAGTGCTGATTCCGAAAGAAAATCATGGGATAACTCTTTGAGATTTTTTTCCAATATATTACTTGATACAAATATTGCTACAAATTGTACTGTTACACTAGAGTATAATTTACCACTAACTTCTAATAGAATCGATTTGATTTTGTCAGGTTATAATTCGTTTCATCAGCAGGTACTCTTGGTCTTTGAGTTTAAACAATGGAGTAATGTAGAAAATGTTGAAGATAGCGATTATATTATTAAAACTTTTTTAAATGGTGGAATGCAAAATGTTGTCCATCCTGGATATCAGGTTTGGTCATATACACAAAATTTGAAGGATTATAATTTATATATACAAAGTTCTGATGTTGTTGTTAAATCATGCTTGTTAATGCATAACTATCATTTTCAAGATGAGGATGTTTTATTGCAAGAAAAATTCAAACCATTTATGAAAGATGTGGCTTTCTTTGGTAGTGACGATAATCACAAATTGATAAAGTTTATAGAGTCTAATTTAAGTGATGGTGATAACGGGCAAATAATGATTAATGTTGATTCTTCAAAAATAAAGCCATCATTAAAATTGCAAGATAGTATTAATAGTCTTATTAATAAAAATGACTTTTTTAATTTGATAGACCAACAAGTTTTGGTTTATGATAAAATCTTTTCAATAATAAAAAATGATAACAATAATGTAATTATTGTTAAAGGTGGACCAGGTACTGGCAAATCAATAATTGCAATTAACTTGCTAAATAAGTTAATTAACTGCGATAAAACATGTCAGTATGTAACGAGAAACACCGCTCCTAGAGTAATATATTCATATAAACTTAAAGGAGAACTAAAAAAGACAAATATAGATTTTCTTTTTAAATCTTCAGGAAGTTATACTGATGTTAAAGAAAATAGCATTGATGTTTTGATAGTAGATGAAGCACATTGCTTGACAGAAAAATCTGGTCTTTTCAATAATTATGGTTTTAATTAAATAGAAGAAATTATTAAAACATCTAACAATTCAATCTTCTTTGTAGATGAATTGCAAAAAGTGCATTTAAATGATATAGGAAGTATTGAGAATATATCAAATATCGCTAAGAAATTGAATTGTAAAATAACTGAAATGTCATTGGATTATCAATTTAGATGCAATGGCTCAAATGATTATCTTAATTTTGTTGATTACATTTTAGGTATTAACAATTCTTTTGATAAAACAGAGGTAAATTATGATTTTAGGGTTATTGATACTCCAAAAGAACTTTTTGAACTTGTGAAAAACAAGAACACAAATGATATGGCTAGATTGGTTGCAGGATATTGTTGGAACTGGAACAAAAAAGAGTTAAACAATACAAATTATCACGACATAAAGATTGATGATTTTGAAATCAGTTGGAATCTTGGTCAGGGGCAAACATTTGTGATTGATGATTCTATAAATGAAGCAGGATGCATACATTCTGTACAAGGGTTAGAATTTGATTATGTAGGTGTTTTAATTGGCAAAGATTTAAGATTTGATAATAAAGTTATAGCTGATTATAACTTTCATGGTACGGCTGATCCTTCGTTTAAAGGGATAAAGAAAATGTTTAAAGAAAATAATATTGAGGCACAAAAACAGGTTGATACTTTGATAAAAAATGCTTATCGTGTTTTATTGACTAGAGGGTCAAAGGGCTGTTTTGTTTTTTGCGAAGATCAGTCATATCAAGAATATTTAAAAAAAGTTGTAAGAAGCATCAAATTTAATCGTTGAAATGTTATAATAATATAGAGGTGTTAGAATGAAAAAATATAATGTAATAGTGGTTTTTGAAAAAAACTTAAATAGAACTTTAATGTGTAAAAGGACGAAAGAACCTTACAAAGGAATGTTTAATTTAGTTGGTGGAAAAATTGATAAAGAAAATAATGGATTAAATGAAGCGTATAGAGAGTTGCGGGAAGAAACAAATATTAACTGTGATGATATTTCCTTGATTCATTTTATGAATATTGAATATGTTACTATGGGTAAATCAATTGAAGTATATTATGGTATATTGAATAAAGATGTATGCTTAGTTGAAGAAGTTAATAAACTTGAATGGGTTGATGTAAACGATAACTTTTTTGATACGAATAAATATGCTGGAGAAGGTAATATAGGACACATAATTGAGGAGATAAAAATCGAGTTGAATAATAAAAACATTAAAATTTAGAGTGTGTAAAAAATTCTGTGTAAATGGAATCTAACCACGATACTTTGAAACCTTAATCGGTTTCTTTTTTATTATTTAGATAATAACACATAATATTTAATTTTCAAAGAACTAGATTCTTCCATCAGTAAAATAGAATAAATTTTTTTCGCAATCAACTTTGGTATAATAGTTATAATAAAGGTGGTTGTAATAAATGAAACAAAGAATAACAAGAAAAATGAAAAGAGAATTAAAACAAGCGGTAAACCCATTAGAAGAATTATTAATCATTATCAAACAGTATTTTCCTAAACTAACTTCTTGGATTGATAACTTAACTGATACTAGATATCAATCTTATATTACTTATGATTTCAAGGTTTGCCTTTTAACTCAAATTCTTGCTTTTTGTTCTTCTTATCAATCTATGAATAAAATTGGTAGAGATTTTAATTCTGATATTGTTATAGCTAATATTAATAATATCTTAAAAACCAATTACATTGAATTACCATTTACATTTTTCTTCTTCTTTTACTTAATTTAATTATATTTTATATATTTTATTCTATTTTACTGAAAAAAAATCAACTATTTCTAGTTGACTTAATCATTAACGTCACATTGGTGCGACGATTTTATCTTATGGAGCAGGTGAGGAGAATCGAACTCCCGTAATCAGCTTGGAAGGCTGGGGTTCTACCATTGAACTACACCTGCACTTAGTAGACAATTAAAATTATACTCGAATCTATATTCATTGTCAATCAAATTTATCAATTTTTATCAAATTCCTCATAGACTTCTAATGAGGGGACTATGAAAAAAGGCCTTATTGTGTTAAAATAATCCAAGTGATACAACTTCTTTCGACAATTAGATTGTATCATAAAATAGCGTTAGAAATTAAGTTTTCCAACGCTTTTTAGTTTTTTTAAAAATAAAAAGAAGCTGCAATGAAATTATTTTATTTCATTACAGTTCCTTTTCTTTTGCTCTTGAAACTGATAATCCTTTCTTAGTTCTTTTAATAGTTATAATGTTTAATATTTTTTTATATCTGCGTATTAATTTATGATTTAAAATTAAACCGAGTTTATTTTGTATTGCAAACTTTAATCTTATTGTTCCATAAATCCCTTTGTTATTTTCGTGTTCTTCTAATATCACATCAGCAATTGCCTGATTGAAATTATTAGCTATTGTTTTTCCTTTTTGACACCGCTTATAATAACTTCTTCTTTTGATATATTTCTATTTGTTTTGCTGAAAGCGGATTCCCATTAGAAGAGCATAGGATTTTTTTAATATATCAATATCATCAATTTCTTGTTGTGCTTTCTTTTTGCCACGATTATCAACATCAAATCTTCCTTCATCATATTCCATCTGCTAACTGTTCCACAACCTGATATTCCATATTTATTATTTAAATATGAAGTTGTAGCACCATTTTTAAATTCTTTTACTATTTTGACTTTATTATCTAAAGTTCATTTCTTATGTTTACCCATGAAAAAACATCTCCAAAGTTCTTTCTAAATAAAATTTACCACATTTACATGTTTCTTTCTATTTAGTGTGAACTTTAAAGGTATTATATCGTATGAAATTACTTTATTTCATTACAGCCTCTTTTAAATTAAAATAAAATTATATAAATTAATTATATTTTATATATTAAAAATCATATCTTATTAAAGGATGTGATTAACAATGAAAATTATAAATAATAATGCTGTAGCAGTAGAAACATTTAAAGAATTAAAAACTATTCTTGAAGAAGAAAATGATTATACATATATTTATTTAAAAGAAAATATCATTTTAGAATCGAAAATTACAATTAATCAAAATAAAACAGATATAACAATTGATGGAACTTACCAAGACACAAAACATACATATACAAATACATTATCAGATGCCTCTAGTGTAATAACAGCTGTTAAGGAAAATAAAAATATAGTAATTAAAAATATGGATATTTTATCAGCCAATCCTTTAGGCGTTATTAATGTTCCATCAGAAGTGGGTTATAGTGATGTAGTAGTGGAATATATAAATATAACTTTTAACGGTGTGCAGTTATCATATAATTACTATGGTAAAACAAAAATAAAAGATGCTGCAATCAATATAAAAAATTATAACAATGTTCAAGCCCAAAGAGTAGCCAATTGCACTAATATAGAAATAGATGGTAAAACTAATATAACCTCTGAAAGTACACAAAGTTCATTATTTATTTATAGGGATATACAAACCGCAACTTTTATATTTTTACCTAATTCAACTGTTATTATTGATACTCCTAAAGAGTTAATGAATGGAACTAATAAATTATTTTTTAAAGTGTCACATGGTGCTTATGTAAATATAAAAACAGGAAATGGTTTCGCGGTTACAACAACACATGGTGCGAATAATGTATTAATTGAACAAGAAGCTAATTTTACCTTTATAGAAAATTCCCACCAAAGAGTCCCTATGTGGAATATATATGGTAATTTTATTGTAAATCAGGGAGCTAGTGTATCTATTTTAAATACTTATATGACAACACCAAGTGATAATTATAATTTATATTTTAAAGGCACAAATCAAAAATTAATTTTAAATAATCCCAGATATATAAATATTTATACTAAAAACGCAAATGCTATATATACAAATAATTTAGTGGAATATTCAATTATAACGGGTAGAATTAATATGTGGACTACTTCTTTAGATTATACATCTGCATGCACTATTGATGACCCCCCAGTTTTATATTGGTATGGTTTTGATAGATTAATTAGTATAAAAGGAACAATTACTACAAATGATACTTCTATAACAAAACACAATTTAACTGCAGATGAACTTGCCTTACTTCCTGATTTAAATAATTTTAAATTTCAAAGTAGAAAAATACTTACAATGGGAAAAATAAAATCAAACATTCATCAAATCAATAGCACAAAAAATAAAATAACCGGCCATACTTCATCACTTGCTTTTATAAAAGTAGAGTATGATAATGTATCAGAAAAAATCGAAGCTGATAATAATGGCCTATTTGAACATATAACCTCTGGATTAATTTCAGATGATACTGAAATTAAATTTACAATAGTAAAAGATGCTTTATTTGAAACAAGAACAGTAAAATCACCATTTACTGGTGAGTTAACTTTATTTAGTGTAACTAATAATTCAACCTTTGATTTAAATGCTATATCTAAACAACCAATAATATTACCTCGAACATCGGCTTGTGAGGTAAAAGTTATTGATAGTAGAAATAGCAATGCTAACTGGGATTTATATATAAATTATTTAAATCCAATGCAATATAATGATAGCATTTTACAAAACTCACTTATATTTAAAAAATTTGATAATGAAATAATTACATTAAAAAATGCACCAATAAAAGTGTATGAAGGAGAAAAAAACGGTGGCACGTTAAAAATAACTAATATTACCTTTAGTAAAGATAAAGGACTGCTATTTACATTAAAAGAAAATAGTTTAAAGAAAAACGATGATTATACCGCCGACATTATTTGGAGTATTAAATAGTATATATAACCTTTTCAATAAATGGTGTATGACATATTATACATTATAATGGGGTGAATTATGGAAGATTATATAAATGTTAAAATAATAGGGTATGGTAAAGCATTTATCATCTTAAAAGAAAAAGACAAAAAAATATTTGAAGGATATACCAATGATTATGGAAAAATTAAAATTCCAATCATTAATAATAATATATACAAACTAATAATTAAAATGAAAAATAACATTTTAGCTGTGCCAATTTATGCTAAAAAAGGTTATAAATATTGTATACCGGTTAATGTTTACAAAAAAGAAAATGATATAACAATATATCTTAAAGATTATAATTATCCTGAAATACTGATAATGAAAGGAGAAGTGAACTTATGGGACGAAGGCATACTGTCAATATAAAAGATGGTAAAGGAACTATAAAAATAGTAAATGGATCATATAAAGTCAGTGCCTCAGCCGCTGGATATGATGCAGATACACTAAACCCACAAAATATTTCAATTGTAGAAGGAACTAATGAATATACATTTCAAATATCAGCAAGCGGCACCTTAACTTTGCATGTTACAGAAACAGGGGAAAGTAGTGGCGTGCAAGTTATTGGAGCTAAATTTATAAGAACAGATTCTACTGGAGCAGTAATTGGTAAAGATGTTACCTCAGATTCAAATGGGGATGCTGTATTTAACAATGTACCTTTTGCTACAAACCAATCAGCAGAAATTTATATAAAACAGCTTACCAGTGATGGAGCACATACATTTGAAGAAAGCGTAAAAACTATAAAGATGACTAATGATGCTGAAACTATGCAAATTATAAATCCGCCAGCTGCAGAAAGAACAATATCACTTGTTGATACCAATTATGCAAACATACCAGTAAAAGACGGACAAATAATATTTGAAGAGCCATAAAATTTTATTTAAATAGGAAAGCACTAATTTAAGTAACGTAAAAAGATAAACAACTAATTAAATATAAAAGTAATAGTATGAAAAAAATCTTTATATAAAGCATATTTTATAATCATCATCTAAAATAGAATATAAATGGCTAGTAAATTGTAGTAAGAAACCTGCCTAAATAGCAGGTTTTTAAATATAGAAAAACTCCTTTTCAAGGAGCTATATAAATAAATTTACAGTTGAAGTTAATTGTTCGTTTGTATATTCATTAATTTCTGCAGAATCATCATTAATAGTTATTTCAAGCTTATAAACACCTTCATTGTAGACATACTTATTTGTATCTGTTTTTTGTGCAAATCCAGTAATATCTTTTTCATTCCATTGAGCATGATATTGAAACTTTAATTTAGTATCATCCATTTTGTAAATTTTTAATGTTTCTGGATTACCAGCAGCAGCATTACTATCACCACTTGTATATAAATATAATACTTTATCTTCATCTTCATTTATAGTATTATCCGTTGTATCACTTGTTTTCTCATGCACTTTTGTAGATGAATTTTCATCTTTATTAAAACTAATTTTATTTGTTGCAAATAAAATACATAAAACAGATATTATCACTATGATTATTCCTATTAATACAAAATTTTTTGTTTTTTTCATTTTCCTCTCTCCTAACCATCTTAAGAATAACATAAAATATTTAAATAGTATATAATATTAATTAAAATTTATCACTTTTTGTTGTAAACATATGTGGTAAAAATCAAACAAAAAAATTCAAGTGAGGGTGTTATACTATTAAAATTTTGAAAAAACTCTTGACTTGGAGCTAACTCGAAGTGATATATAATATATAGAAAAAATTTACGAGGAGGTATGAAAAATGGAAAAACAAACAGCAGGTAGAGATAATTTAGGAAAGTTAGCTCCAAAATTTGCCGAATTAAATGATGACATATTATTTGGAGAAATTTGGAGTAGAGAAAGTGAATTATCTTTAAAAAATAGAAGCATGATTACAATATCAGCTTTAATGGCACAAGGTCTATTTCCACAATTAAAATCACATTTTATTATGGGAAAAAGACATGGAATTACTAAGCAAGAGGCAGTAGAGATTGTAACACAATTAGCATTTTATAGTGGTTGGGCAAAAGCATGGAGTGCTTTTCCACTAATAGAAGAAGTATATGGAACAGAAAATGAAGGAATAAAGAAACATGGTGGAGTATTTGGAATTGGAAAGCCAAATGTGAATTTTGCACAATATTTTATAGGCAATTCATATTTGAAACCATTAACAGATCCAAACAAAACAAAGGTGTTTATTGCGAATGTAACATTTGAGCCAAAGTGTAGAAATAACTGGCATATTCATCATGCAGACAATGGAGGAGGACAGATTTTAATTTGTGTTGATGGCGAAGGATGGTATCAAGAAGAAGGAAAAGAAACGCAGAGTTTAAAAGTGGGAGATGTTATAACAATTCCTGCAAATGTGAAACATTGGCATGGTGCAAAAAAAGACGGCTGGTTTAGTCATTTAGCAATAGAAGTGCCAGGAGAAAATACATCAACTGAGTGGTGTGAACAAGTTACAGATGATGAGTATAATAAGTTATAAATTGTAACAGATGGAGGTAAAAAATGACAATAGCAGAAGTAGGAAAGAAATATAATTTAACACCAGATACATTAAGATATTACGAAAGAATTGGTTTACTTTCAAATGTACCAAGAAACAATAATGGAATTAGAAACTATGATGACAAAACTTGCAGAAGAATAGAATTTATAAAATGTATGAGAGGAGCAGGTGTTGAAATTGAAGTTTTAATAGAATATATGACATTATTTGATAAAGGTAAAAGTACAGTAAGAGCTAGAAAAGAGTTATTAGAAGAGCAAAGAAAAAAATTACTAGAAAAACAAAAAGATATTACAGAAACATTAAAAAGATTAGATTATAAAATAGAACTTTATGAAGAGATAGAAGCAGGAAAAAGAAAAGATTTTACAGAACAGATATAAATAATAAGGAGGATTTATAATGTTAGAAGTTTTAAATAAAATTAATGAGCCAAAAGATTTGAAAATTTTATCAAAGGAAGAATTAGAAAAATTATCAAAAGAAATAAGAGAAATCTTATTAAAAAAATTAAGTATACATGGAGGACATTTTGGACCAAACTTTGGAATGGTAGAAGCAATAATTGCAATGCACTATGTGTTTGAATCACCAAAAGACAAATTTGTATTTGACGTATCACACCAAAGCTATCCTCACAAAATTTTAACAGGAAGAAAAGATGCGTTTATATATGAAGAAAAATATGATGATGTAACAGGTTACACAAATCCAAATGAAAGTGAACACGATTTATTTAATGTAGGACATACATCAACATCAATAAGCCTTGCTTCAGGTTTAGTAAAAGCAAGGGACTTAAAAGGAGAAAACTACAATGTTGTAGCAGTAATAGGTGATGGTTCATTAAGTGGCGGAGAAGCATTAGAAGGATTAGATTTTGCTGGAGAACAAAAAAGCAATTTTATTATAATAGTAAATGATAATGATATGTCAATTGCAGAAAATCATGGAGGATTATACAAAAACTTAAAACAATTAAGAGAAACAAATGGAACTTGTGAATGTAACTTATTTAAAGCAATGGGACTTGATTATGTTTATGTAAAAGAAGGAAACAATCTAGATGAATTAATAAAAACATTATCAAAAGTAAAAGATATAGAACATCCAATAGTTGTTCATATTAATACAAAAAAAGGAAAAGGTTACAAATTAGCAGAAGAAAACAAAGAAAATTGGCACTGGACAATGCCATTTGATATTGAAACAGGCAAATCAAAAATTACCTTTGATGGAGAAGACTATGGAGATTTAACAGGAAAATATCTGTTAGAAAAGATGAAAAAAGACCCAAAAGTTGTAGCTATAGTGGCAGGAGTTCCAACAAATATTGGATTCACAAAAGACAGAAGAATAAAAGCTGGTAAACAATTTGTAGATGTTGGAATTGCAGAAGAACATGCAGTAGCCTTAGCATCAGGAATAGCTAAAAACGGTGGAAAACCAATATTTGCAACCTATTCAAGCTTTATACAAAGAACTTATGACCAAATATCACAAGATTTATGTATCAATAACAATCCAGCAACAATTTTAGTAAATGGAGCATCTGCATATGGAATGAATGATGTTACACACTTAGGAATATATGATATTCCAATGATTTCTAACATTCCCAATATTATATATTTAGCGCCAACATCAAAAGAAGAATATTTCGCAATGTTAGATTGGTCAATAGAACAAACAAAACATCCAGTTGCAATTCGTATACCCGCTAATGGAGTAATAGCAGATGAAAGAAAAGTTGACACAGATTACAGCAATATAAACAAATTTAAAGTAGAAGAAAATGGTGAAAAAGTTGCAATATTAGCATTAGGAGATTTCTATCAATTAGGAGAAGAAGTTTCAAAAGAATTAAAAGAAAAATTAAATATAAATGCAACATTAATTAATCCAAGATATATAACAGGATTAGACAAAGAATTATTAGAAAAATTAAAAGCAAATCATGATATTGTAATAACACTTGAAGATGGAATATTACAAGGAGGATTTGGAGAAAAAATAGCAAGCTTCTACGGAGATAGTGATATCAAAGTTAAAAATTATGGAATTGAAAAAGCATTTTATGATAGATATGATGTAAATGAATTATTAAAAGCAAACAGAATTACAAAAGAACAAATCACAGAAGATGTAGAAAAAATGCTTTAAAACAAGAGAGGAAGATGAAAATGGAAAATAGTAAAAAAATAGTTGTGTATTTTTCATACACAGGTCATACAAAAATGATAGCAGAAAGTATACAAAAACAATTAAACTGTGATATGTTAGAAATAAAACCAGTAAAACCATACTCAACAGATTATCAAACTGTTGTTGATGAAGAACAAAATAATAGTAGTGTAAATAAAGTGCCAGAAATACAAAAAATAGATAAAGACTTAAATCAATATGATGAAATTATTATAGGAACTCCAGTATGGTGGTATAGACCAGCCCCTGCAATAAGAACATTTTTAACTCAAAACGATTTATCAGGAAAAATAATAAAACCTTTTGCAACAAATGCAGGTTGGCTAGGAAATACTTTTAAAGAAATAAAAACATTATGCCCAAATTCAGAAGTAGAAAAAGGTATGAATATTGTTTTTGAAAGTTATAGTGATAAGCTTATTACAAAAGAACAAGATATTGATAATTGGATTAGTATATTATAACAGAATTATTAAAAATAAAGGCAGATAATTTATTAAAAATAATCTGTCTTTTATGTTACAATCATCTCGAGAAATTACAATTTACAATTAAAATTATTTGTAAATTAATACTTTATGGATTTATGTCAAGTTTTAGGACACGTTTTTTTACACATCTTTAATCATAAAAAGTTGCACTTGACTTTTTAATTAATAACTAATTCGACCACTTTTCGACCATGATTATTTTATATATTAAAAAATCGAACTAAAAAGTTCGACTAAATGCCACTATGGAGCGGTTGTTGAAGATATCTACAACTTTTCACTTCTTAACGATTTGATATATAAAATATTAATCACAGAATAAATTATAATACATTTTTTTTGGCTTTGAGAATACTTTTTGGTTAAATAGATAAATTTGTATGTTACAATAAAATTAACATAGGAATAGTAATATTTTTAAATAATGGAGGTATTTATGGATTTATATAAAGAATTAGGCGTTTTAATAAATCAATTAAAAAATATTTTTACTTCGAATAATGGTAAAATATTATATGATAAAAAAACGCAAGATAAAGTAAATCATTTATTAGAAAAAATTGCTAATTTATCAAAAACTTTTGAAAACAATATTAAAAATGAAAGAAGAAATATTAAAGATGAACTTACAATAATAGATACTGAAACAGGTGAAAAAGTTGAATTAGTGGATGTAAATAGTATGAGTAATAGAGTAAAAAATATTCTCTCTAAAAATAATATTTTTTCTTGTTTAAAATCGTTAGCTTTAACTAATAAATGTGCACATGTATTTGATGGAGATATAAAAAGAATAAAATCTAATATTGAAAAATACCATAATTTAATACAGTATCCATCTTTGATGAAAGTACATTCAGTTTTATGGATTCTATTGAACAAGTTTTCCCACAAACAAATTTCTTTATTTATAATTTAGATGGAATAGAAGAATATCAGTTCAATAAAATATGCAATGCTTTGTTCAGTGATAATAAATTAAATAAGGGTGCAAAAATAAGTATATTAAAAAGTTTAAACATTATATTTGATATTAAAAATGAATCACAAATTAATGATATATTTGAAAAAATAAAAAATCAAAAAGAAAATCTTGTTTATTCATATCTTATACAACAATATAAAACTGGTAAGTACATTGTATCATTACAAAGTAAAATGTTTGCTATTAAAGATGAATATATATCGATGATAGGACAATTATTAAAAAAGGATGAGAGATTTGCAAATATAAAATATGAATTAATAAGAACACCAGATGCTACTCCTGGATTTGAATATATGCTAATAATTGATGATAGGGATTTACAATATTATATTGAAGTTCATATGCCAAATTTTGTTGCCACTAGTTTAATGAAACAACATGGTTTATTTTTAAGTAAAGAAAGAGCAACTCAAAAATTAGGCGCATCGGCAGTTTATGAAAGTTCAAAAGATGAAATTAATAAAGTTTTAAATGTTTTAAATACTGGGTTATTAGATACAAAAGGAGAAAAAAGAGCACAAATTATAACTAGAGGATACACTACAGCTGGCGAAGGTAGTGGTGCTGATGAATTACAAACTAAATTTTCAAGTGGTAAAGTTGATTCGAAAAAAGTTGAAAGTAGATTAGAGGATTATTCTTTTCTTACTGATAAAATTGAAGACCCATTATCACTTTTAGAAAAATATTTAGTTTCTAATGAAATACATTTAAATGAGATTGAATTTAATAGAGAAATACAAAGAAATGAAAATTATCCACTAAATCTTACTAAGATCATTGCCCATAAAAACTATTATAATATTTATATTAAATTTAATGTTGATAATAAAAAAGAATTTATAAAATATTCTTTAAACGAACTTAAAAATGGTGATGCTTTTGATAAGACAATTATTCAAACCATTTACAATAATATTTATAATTATGATTATGATTATGATTTGATAGGGAAATTATTGATAAATAAAAACATATTAAAAGAAGAATTTGTTTATAATATAAAATATACAATTGACGAAATGTTAAATATAAATAAAGAAGATATAAATATAAATAAAGAAGATATAAATATAAATAGTTATATTAATAAAAATTTGATATATAAAGAAAAGATTAACAATTTAATGAAAGAGTACATAAATGAATATCTATATGATGAATATGATAAGGAGAATAATAAAAATGAACTTACAAGATAAAGAAAAAAAAATATATAATCAACTTATAATTTTTCAAAATGGGGACGATAAAGATAAGTCATTTGCTTTTGAATGTATTGGTTATTTAGGAAATGAATATATTCATGATCCTCTTGAAAAAAAATTAAATATAATTGAAGAAAAAATTATACAATATCTTAATAAAAAAGAAAAAAGTAAGTAGTATCAAGTTAAAAGAGATGGGGTAAAACTCATCTCTTTGTTAATATTGATTTATTTTTCATTATTTAATACTTTTTCAACTTCATCAATTAACTGTTTCTTATTAGGAATATAATAAGTATATGTCGAAGCAAAAATATTATTAGATAAGCCACCTAAAGCGTATTCTAACATTACTTTATCTTTTTCGGCACATAGTATAATACCAATTGGTTTACCATCTTCCTCACTATTTATTACTTGTTCATAATAATTTAAATACATATTCATTTGACCCAAATTTTCGGCTTTTAATTTATTCATTTTTAGATCAATTAAAACATAAGATTTTAAGAATTTATTGTAAAATACCATATCTACATAATAATCAGTATTATTAAGTGTTATTCTTTGTTGAGAACCTACAAACATAAATCCTTTACCTAATTCTAGTAAGAAGTCTTCAATATGCCTGATTAGTTTATATTCTAAGTCTTTTTCTAAAAGTGGTTTTTGTTCTTTGATTCCAAGAAATTCAAATACATAAGGTTGTTTAATTACATCACTAGGTTTATTTAAATCTTGTCCTTTTTTTGATAGTTCATATACCTTTTCCTTATTTACTTTTCCATCAGATAATAAAAGCCTTTCAAATAATGAAGTATTTAATTGTCTTCTTAATTCTCTAACAGACCAATTTGAATTAATACATTCTTTTTCATAGAAATTTCTTTTATCTTTATCTTCAATAATCATTAGTTCTAAATAGTGAGACCAAGAAAGACTAGAGGAAATTTCATTAAAATTAGGATATGCTTTATAAAACATTCTCATATACTTTAGGTTAGATACTGAATAGCCTTTACCTAAATATTTTGTAAGTTCATCAGATAATCCTTTTAAAACTTCTTTACCATATTCTAAACGATTATTATATTCACTTTCATTTGACACTATTATTTTACCTATATTCCAATATACGTAGACAATAGACTTATTAATTTCATTGGTTAAATTGGACTTAACTTCATTTACTAAATTTGTAATTTCTTCAATCATTTTTTCATTATTTTTTTCTAACATAAATTCTCCTTTCGCAATTAGTCAGACGCGTCTGACCAATTTGTTAATAATTAATATAATTTTATCATACTTTTAACTTTTAATATTATATTTCTAAATCGTAATCATCTTTTTCTTTGCCAAAATCGTGTTCTTTACTGAATTTATAAGTATCATTTAATTCTTTAATTGTATCATCTTCAATAACACCATGTTCGTATAAATCTCTTGAAAAATCACAATATTTATCTCTATCTTTTCTATTAAATAATCTGTTTTTTATAAACTGAATAAGTATTACAAACTTATTTTTAAAATAGTTAAGTTCTGCAAATAAAGAATTATTTTCTTCTCTTAATTCATCAATTTCATTATCTTTTAACTTATTTTTTTCAGTAAGACTTCTAACTCGTAATTCCAATGCTTCATTGTTTTCAGTAAGTATTCTTAATCTAGCAAGTCAGATTGTAGTTTGGCTTCATTTAAACTTTCTTGGTTTTTTTCAAGTTGTTCTTTCATTTCTAAATAATTGTCCATTTCAGTAATATGATAATCATGATTTCTGCCTTTTTTCTTGCCTTCTAAAGTGTTAGTTAGGTTATATTCTTTATTAAAAGATTCAATACATAAGGTACGCATTTTATCTTGTAATTTTCTTAAACTTTCTTTTGTAAATACATATGATTTACCAACTTGTTTTTTCATACCATTTTTATTATTAAATTTTATAGGAACACCTACGATATGCAAGTGTGGGCTTGTTTCATCATAATGAATAATAGCGTTCGCTATCTTAAAGGTTGGCTGGCATGCTTTAAATAATCTTCTAATTCATTGATTTTAATTTTATTACCAAAGTTTTTGATATAAACATCATTAGAATAATTAAAAACAAGAAACATTATATTATTGATAATTACTTTGTGAGGTTCAACATAAGCCAAATTAGATTTATCAATTTTTCTAATACTTCCATTTATAAATGTAGGAGTAGTATTACAAAAATCACAAATAAACTCTAATTTCTTTTTAAGTGATTCATCAATAGGTATTTCTTGTTTGATAATATTAATCATAAACGCCATTCTTTCTTTAGGATGATTTCTTTGTAAGACACAAAAAAATCAATCTTTCGATTGATTCTATATATCAAGTTCAAACTAAATAGTTCGAACAGATTTGTCAATGGAGCGAATAAACAACAGGTTACGAACTGAGTTCTCTTTCTAAAAATATTATA
>CAVKUP010000012.1:0-30877 GCA_963659735.1 bacterium | reverse complement strand
GGATGTAATGTGTGGGGAAGCAAAACAACTATGTTAGACTCATCAGGAAACAATATAACACAAATGCCAAGAGAAATAGGAGGAACATCATATAATCTACCAGATGCTGAAGCATATATAAATACATATTTAAATAGTACATGGTTAAATAGTTTATCAAGTGATATACAAAATAAAATAACAAGCCATATATTTAATGTGGGATTAGTTGAATGGGGTGAAACAAATCTAGCAAATACAGTGACTCAAGAACAAACATATAAATGGGAAGGTAAAGTAGGATTAATAACAGCAAGTGATTATATAAATTCAAATACAAATATAGAGCAGTGTGGTTCATACAGCTTAAATCTAACTAATTCTACCGCATGTAAAACAACAAGCTGGATAAATTCTTTGAATAGTTCGAATACTTGGATGATTTTACCATATTCTAATTCTTCTTCTCCTGGCTCAAATGCTTTCTTCGCTAGCGCTAGTTTTTCTTTTTTTGTATATAGCTATGATGACACAAATTGGTTTGGAACTACTGGTAACGAATATTTTGTTATACCTGTGCTCTTCTTATCATCTAATATAAACTTATTAGGTGAAGGAACTGAGGGTAGTCCATATGTAATCAGCTAAGAATAATAGAAGTATAAATGTAATATATAAAGTCATAAATATGTCAAGGTGAGGTATCTTTGCATTATTTATGACTTTTATTTCTATGTGGTTACTTTATTTTTATATTTATAAAAACGTGGTATAATATTTGCTGGAAATGTTGGTGATAGTTTATGGATTATGAAATTATTGTTGTTGGTGGTGGTCATGCTGGATGTGAGGCTGCTTTAGCTAGTGCTAGAATGGGTCATAAGACTTTACTTGTTACGGGTAATATTAATAATATTGCGGATATGCCTTGTAATCCTTCTATTGGTGGAAGTGCTAAGGGAATTGTTGTTCGTGAAATTGATGCTTTAGGCGGAGAGATGGGAAGAAATGCTGATAAGAGTTTACTTCAAATTAAGATGCTTAACACTGCTAAAGGACCAGCTGTTCGTTCTTTAAGAGCTCAGGCTGATAAGATTACTTATCCTAAGATGATGCTTGAGACTTTAAAAAACACTAATAATTTAGATATAAAAGAGGCTTTGGTTAAGGATGTTTTAACAGATAATAATAAGGTTTGTGGTGTTTTACTTGAAGATGGTTTAGAGATTAGTTGTAAGGCTGCTGTTTTAACTACTGGTACTTATATGAATGCGGATATTTTAGTTGGTGATACAAGACATAGAGAAGGTCCTCATGGTGAGAGGCCATCTAATTATTTAAGTGATAATTTAGCTAAAAAAGGTTTTAAAATTAAGCGATTAAAGACGGGAACTCCTCCTAGAATTGATAGAAGTAGTATTGATTTTAGTAAGACTAAGGTTGAGACTGGTGATGATGTTTATAGAACTTTTAGTTTTGATTATGATGCCTGTTATGATATTGATAAGCAAGTTCCTTGCCATTTGATTTATACTAATGAAAATACGCATAAGATTATTTTGGATAATTTAAGTAAGTCTAGTATGTATGGTGGACTTTCTGATATTAAGGGTGTTGGTCCTAGATATTGTCCTTCTATTGAGGATAAGGTTGTTAGATTTAAGGATAAGGAAAGACATCAATTATTTTTAGAACCTGAAAGTGTTTATTATGATGATATTTATTTACAAGGTTTTTCTACTAGTATGCCTCATGATATTCAAGAGAAAATGGTTCATAGTTTACCTGGGCTTGAGAAGGCGAAGATTCTTAGGTATGCTTATGCGATTGAGTATGATGCGATATATCCTACACAATTAAATTTTAATTTGGAAACTAAATTGATTGAGAATTTATTTACTGCGGGTCAAATAAATGGTACTAGTGGTTATGAGGAGGCTGCTTGTCAAGGACTTATGGCTGGTATTAATGCTTCTTTGAAAATTGAAGGTAAGGAACCGTTTATTTTGAAGAGAAATGAAGCTTATATTGGCGTTTTGATTGATGATTTGATTACTAAGGGTATTAGGGATCCTTATCGTTTATTAACTTCAAGAGCTGAATATAGGTTACTTTTAAGGGATGATAATGCGGATTTAAGATTACGTGAATACGGTCATAATTTTGGTTTGATTGATGATGAAAGATATGCGAAGTTTGTTAAAAAGAAGGAAGATATTAAAAAGGCTACGGAAGAGTTTAAACGTATTAGGATTACGCCTAAGGAAAATGATTATTTAGCTAAGATTGGTACTAAGGAACTTAAGGATGGAGTTTCTTTATATGATTTACTTAAAAGACCTGAGGTTGATGTTTCTGATTTGACTTGCTATTTGGAAAATTCTTATTCTCCTTTGGTTCTTCAGCAGGTTAGTATTTCTTCTAAGTATGAGGGATATATAAATAAGGCTTTGGCTGAAGCTAAGAAGTTAGAAAATTTGGAAAATAAAAAAATACCTAGTGATATTGATTATGATGCGATGCATAATTTGGCTAGTGAGGCTAAGCAGAAGTTAAAGGAGGTTAGACCTTTGACTTTAGGTCAAGCTATTAGAATTAGTGGTGTTAATCCTGCGGATATTTCAATTTTATCTATGTATATGAAAAGAGGAAAGTAATGGATATTTTAGAATTTAAAAAAGCTTTATTAGGTCTTGGTATAGATGTTTCTTCTGCTGAATTATTAAAACTTGATAGGTATTATGAACTTTTAGTTGAATGGAATGAAAAGATTAATTTAACGGCTATTACTTTGAAAAAACAAGTTTATTTAAAACATTTTTATGATAGTTTGACTTTAGTTAAATGTGTAGATTTAAATAAATGTGAAAGTTTGTGTGATTTAGGTACTGGTGCGGGTTTTCCTGGTGTTGTTCTTAAAATATTTTTTCCTCATTTGAAGTTAACTTTAGTGGATGCTTTGAATAAAAGAATTAAATTTTTAAAAGTTGTTACGGATGAACTTGGTTTAGAGGATGTTTTTTTAGTGCATGCGAGAGCTGAGGAGTATGCTAGAGAAAATAGGGAAGTGTTTGATGTTGTAACTGCTAGGGCGGTTGCCAGCATTCCTATTTTACTTGAATATGGAATTCCTTTGGTTAAGGTTAATGGTTTATTATGTGCAATGAGGGGTAATGATGATAGTAGTGGTTGTGAGAATGCTTTAGATAAGCTTAATTGTAAGTTGGATAAAATTGTATCTTTTAAGTTACCTATTGAAAAAAGCAATAGAACTTTAATTAAGTTTATTAAATGTGGTAAGACTAATATGAAATATCCTAGAAAATATGCGGATATGAAGAAAAAGGAACTTTAGAAATATTTCTTAGTTCTTTTTTATATTATTATGTGAAATTTCACATGATCATTTGTAAAATATATTTATTTTTTTGTTTTAAGTTGAAAAATATTTTTAAAAATAGTATGATAAAGGTAAAAGAATAGAAGGGAGGGGTGGATTGTGCAAGAAAATGGAAAACTTACAGTTTTAAATATGCAAGATATTTTGCCTAATAGATTTCAACCAAGAATTAGATTTGATGAAGAAAAATTAGAAGAATTAGCTTTATCTATTGGGAAATATGGTGTTATTCAACCTATTGTTGTAAGACCTGTTGGCAATAAGTTTGAAATTATTGCGGGGGAAAGAAGATTTAAAGCTAGTAGACTTGCAAATAGATCCACTATTCCTGCTATTGTTATTAATTTATCTGATAAGGATAGTGAAGAGATTGCTTTGCTTGAAAATGTTCAGAGACAACAATTGAATCCGATTGAAGAAGCCGTTTCTTATAAACGGATTTTAGACATGGGATATATTAATCAAGAACAGTTAGCTAAAAAAATTGGTAAATCTCAGTCTACTATTGTTAATAAAATTAGACTTTTGAATTTAGATGATGAGGTTCAAAGTTATTTACTTAATAATAAAATTTCTGAAAGGCATGCTAGAAGTTTGCTTAGAATTTCTAATAAGGATAAGCAAGTAAGTATGCTTCATAGAATTGTTGAAGAAAGGCTTACTGTTAAACAAACTGATAGGGAAGTTGCAAAATTAAAGGAATTTGATAGTGATTCTTTTAAAAAGGTTAATGATGAGGTTGATCAATCTGAGGGTAAGATATTAAATGAAAATAAAGCAAATAAAGTTGATGTTCAATTTAATCCGGTAATAAATGAAAAAATTGAAACTGAGGAAATAGAAAATTTATTTGATGATAGTGAGAAAGATGAAAGGGGTAATTATATGGATATTGAAAAAATTATGAAAGAAGCTAAGGACATAAATGTTTCACAACCTGTCGAGAAAAAAGATATTTCTAATTTAATGGTTCCGGAAAGTGGTATTCAAGGTGAATCTACTTTAGAAGTTGAAGCAATACCAAATGTTGAAAATAAAAAATTTATTAGTGTTCAACCTCAATCTCAAGAAAGCCCTTCTTTTTCTTCTCAAAATGGTGGGGTTACTTTTGATAGTGTATTTAATCAAGGATTAAATATTCCTACTAGCACTAATCCTGATGTGAATGTTAATTCACAAGTTAATTCGAGTAATATTTCTGATTCGAATGTTAATTTGGAGGTTAAGCAGAGTATTATTCCTGACGTTAATACTAATTCTACTTTAAATTCAAATAAGTTAGGTGATGTATCTATTAATATGCTTCAAAATGGTGTATCAGATGTTAAGAAAGAGGCAGAGCCAAATGTTGAAATTTCTAATGAGATGAAAAGCAGAATATCTAATGCTGTTGCAATTGCTTTGAAAAAGCATAATGAATCTTCAGTTAAAACAATTACTAATGTTCCAAGTGCTGTTAATCAGAATGTTTCTATGAATTCTAGCAGCATTTCCAGGCCATCTAATACAAGTAAATTTATGGCTTCTAATGTTAATGTTCCAAATGCTGTTAATCAGAATGTTTCTATGAATTCTAGCAGCATTTCCAGTCCATCTAATGCAAGTAAATTTATGGCTTCTAATGTTAATGTTCCAAATGCTGTTCCAGTGAGTCCTTTAAATCAGGCAGGTTCTGTGATTTCTAATATTGATACTTCAAATGTTGATATACCAAATTCAGTTAATCAGAATAGTAATATTAATTTTGAATTTAATAATTCAAACGCTAGTATGTCAGGTCAGATTAATCAAGAAAAATTTGTAAATTCAGATGTTAACATATCAAATACTGGTATATCTGATTCAAACAAACAAGTTGTTTCAACGCCACCTATTATTAATAATGTGAATGTTGGTTCAACTGGTTCTGGCAATTCGTTAAATTCTAATTATTATAATGTGCCAGACACTGATATTATTAATGATGTTCCATTTAATGACTATGTTAAATCTGAGGATATTTCTTCTACTATGGCTAGTCCGATAAGCCAAAGTGTTAAACCAGTTAACAACCATTCAAATTTTGCTAGTATTGTTAAGATGCTTAGAGATTGTGCTGATAAAATTGAAGCAAATGGATATTTTGTTAATGTTGATGAGCTTGATTTAGATAATCAATATAAAGTTATTTTTACAATTAATAAGGAATAATTTTATTCCTTGTTTTGACTTTTAATAAAAATATAGTAAAATAGTGTTACTTTTTTAAAATTATGTAGAAAGGAATTAATCAATAAAATGATTGATATGTGATATTATGGTTAGATTTACTAAAATGGAAGGGATCGGAAATGATTATGTTTATGTTGATGTTCAAAAAAACAAGATAAAAAATCCCGTTGAATTTGCTAAAAAAGTTAGTGATAGGCATTTTGGAATTGGTTCTGACGGCTTAATTTTAATTGATAAAAGTGATGTTGCTGATTTTAAAATGAATATTTATAATACTGATGGTAGTGAAGCTGAAATGTGTGGCAATGGTATTAGATGTGTTGGTAAATTTGTTTATGATAAAGGTTTAACAAAAAAGACAGTTTTTACTGTGGAAACTTTAGCTGGTGTTAAAACATTAGAGCTTACTTTAAAAGATGGTAATGTTGATTTAGTTAGGGTCGATATGGGGGAACCTATTTTAGAAGCTAATGAGATTCCTGTTATTAATAATTTTCTTTGTGATTTTAAAGGTATTAAATTTGCAAAAATTAATATTGAAAAAGTTAAGGATAAAATAGGTGATTTGACTTGTGTTTCTATGGGAAATCCGCATGCTGTTTGTTTCCTTTCAGATATTGATGATATTGATATTAGTAAGGTTGGTTTTAATATAGAGAATGCTGCTAATTTTCCTAAAAGGACTAATGTCGAGTTTATTAAAATTATTAATAGAAATGAGATTCAAATGAGAGTTTGGGAACGTGGCGTTGGTGAAACAATGGCTTGTGGTACTGGGGCTTGTGCTTCTGCTTTGGCTAGTTTTTTAAATGGTTTTACTGATAGATTTGTTCAGGTTGATTTATTGGGTGGAAAGTTATACATTGAATGGAAAGGTGATAATCACGTTTATTTAACTGGTCCTGCAAGTATTGTTTTTGATGGTGAAATTGATGAATAGATAAGTTATTCATTTTTTTCGTTATATATTGTTAAAAAAATTAAGGTTGTTAATTTTTTTATGAGATGAAATTTTTGCTTTGCATATTCAAGATTTTATTTGTTAGTTTTAAAAATTTGACAAATAAAAAAAATTTATTATAATATAGCACAGATTTGGGAGGAATATTATGATTGGGGTTAATTTAAAAAAAAATGGTACATTTAATGATGGTTTATCTTCAGAAAAAAAGGAAGTTGTAGAACGTACTGCTGATTATTGGGTTTCTATGATTAAAAAAGCTTCTGATGAATCAGACAGAACTGTAATACAGTTAGCTGATGTTCTTGGAATGAATCATGAAAGTGTTAATGAAAAGAATTTAATTAAATTTAAATTATTACTTTCTAAATATATTATTAGATTTTATCCGAAAAAAGGAAGTTGTTGCATGATTTGGACTGGAGATGGGGATAATTTTATTGGCGATAATTATTTGATTAATATAGCTAAGAGTTCTAAAATAGCAGTTTTGTCTTTACCATATGATGTATGCACCATTATAAGACCTGGCAGTGTTCAAGCTGAGGAACGTTTGCAATTGAAGGATATTTATAGAAAAAAAATTAAATAAAAAGTGAAAAAAACAAGTTGAGTCTTGTTTTTTTGAAATATAGATATATGCATTTATTAGTGTTTGATAAAGTTGTTTGCAGAAATTAATGTAGTTTAAATAAATACTGGTTTACATTAATTTACACTTTTTGGTTTTATAATGTTATTTTTTAATTTCATTACCTTTTTATCATTCGTTATACGCTTTGTACAAACGATAAATTTATTTTTAATTTTGCTTTTTCATTATTTACTGATGCTTGGGTATCTTTTTCATTATTCATTGTTTCACTTGTATCATCTATCCATTTGAAGTAGACTCTTATTTTTATTGTTTTGTTTGATGAGTTATAGTTTACTGCATTTGTTATTTCGCTTTGTTCATTTACAGTTACTAGTGAGTCATTATTTATTTGATATCCTGTTATTTTTAAGTCAGTCACACTGCTATCAGCTGGTGTGTTTATTTTTATTGAATATTTGAATGATACTTGTGTTTTACTTGCATCTATGTTTAAATCAAAGTATCCTTCACTTTGTGGGGCGATGACTCCTTCTGCAATATTTTCATTTTCTATGTAGACTGGATTTATTAGTGATGACATAGAAGTGGCTTCAGTTATGTCTTTATCATTAACTGTTATTTTCCAATTTGCTATGGTAAAATCAGTATTACCTTCTTTTGATTCTGTGTATTTCGCATATGTTTGTTTGATTTGGGTAATACATATGATTAAAGTGAAAACTGCTAGTAATATTTTTGTTTTTCGTTTTTTCATCACTATCACCCCTTTTTTTTATTATATCATTTCTTTTGATATTGCTTATTTTTTTTGTGATTTTTTATTTTTTTATGTGTTAATTTTTGTAAAATAAATTATTTTGTGATTGAAGCTTATTTTAAAGTATGCTAAAATTGATTGAGAATAGGAGGGACTTTGATGATTTATTTGGTTATTATTTTAGCTTTAGTATTTGCTGTTTGTTTATATTTTATTTTTGTAAAGAAGTCTTCCCCTAAGCGTTCAACAAACAGTGATACTAAGTATGATGATGTTTTAGCAGAAATTAGTAGTCTTTCCAAGGAAGGATATGACATGATTATGAATGATCCGGTGAATATTGCTAAAAAAGAAATTAGTGAAGATACATTAGATTTAGATGATTTGTTTAAAACTATTTCTATAAAAGCTATAAAAAATGATAAAAATTTTGATTTTGGACTAAAAAGAACTAATAAGAATGTTTGATTTTTATTAGTTTTTATGTGCTTTAAAATTTACAAAATGTGGCATATTATGATAAAATTGTAATAATAAAGGACTGTGAGATTTATGAATATTAGTACGGTTAAGGTAACGGCTGAAAAATTAGAAAAAAGAAAAAAAAGATTAAAATATACAAAAAGAATTGTGATTTGTTTATTTATTTTATTATTGGCTTTTTTCTTTGTTTTGATGGTCATTTATAAGGGCGGAAATTTTACCGTTACATTGGATCCTAATTTTGCTTTGAAAAATAATATAACTTTATATGAAAATTTAGAAGATAAAACGGCTAGAAATAAACTTTATGCGAAGGAAATTTCTTTTATGGACAATATTACTCAAAGTTGGCTTCCTAGTAATATTAATGATGAATCTGATGGCTCTCATAATGGTGATAATTATATTGCTTATACATTTTATGTAGCGAATGAGGGTGATGAGGCTACTGATTATTGGTATCAAATTAATATTATTGATGTTATTAAAAATGTTGATGAAGCTGTTAGAATTATGGTATATCAAAATGGTAAATTGACAACTTATGCGAAGAAAAATGAACAAACTAAAAAACCTGAACCTAATACTGAAACTTTTTATTCTGATAAGATAGCTGTTTTGAAACGGCGAAAAAATTTAAAGGCTAAAGAGTATGATAAATATACTATAGTTGTTTATTTAGAAGGTAATGATCCAGAATGTGTTGATGCTATTATTGGTGGTGAAATAAAGTTAAATATGGAATTTAGAGAGGAGCACACAGAAAATGAAGGAAGATAAGAAGAAAAAAAGAAGAAAATTTGCTTTAATACCTTTATTTTTAAGTTTTATTCTTTTAATTACAACTACTTATGCTTGGTTTTCTGCTAATAGGGTTGTTAGTATTAATGCTTTAAATGTTCATGTTCAAGCTGATGGTGGTGTTGAGGTTAGTACGGATGCTACTGATTGGAAACAAGTTATTACACTGCAAGACATAATGAATGCTAGTAAAAATTATGCAGGTGCTGTTAATCAAATCCCTTATAGGGTTTATCCTGTTTCAACTGGTGGCAATATTACTAATGGATATTTGGATTTATTTAAAGGTGATGCCACTAACAGTGGTTCTACTGATTTTATTTTAGTTGCAAATAAATCTACTGAAAGTTCAAGCTTTGGTGAAGATAGTGATGGTACTTTTATTGTATTTGATTTATTTTTTAAATTAAATGAAAGTAAAAAATTATATTTATCTGGTAATTCTAAAGTTGAATATACTGGGGATAAAACTAATGGTATTGAAAATGCTGTTAGAGTTGGCTTTTTAAATGAAGGTTCTGCTGATAGTAGTAGTGCCGCACAAAATTTAAAAGGGGCAAGTGAAGCTATTATTTGGGAACCTAATTATGATACACATACAGAATATGGTGTTAGTAATGCTAGTAAAACTTATGGAATAACTACTTCGCAAACTGGTGGCTTACCTATTAGTTATGATGGCGTTATTAGTAATATTTCAGAGGCTGATCATGTTTTGATTCAAAATGCTAATGCAAGTAGTTATGGTAATTTTTTTAAGAGGGTTAATGTTAAAGCGTATACGCCTAAAGGGGGCGTTCAGAATTCTGAAATTTTAACTTTAAATTCTAGTATTACAAAGGTAAGAGTTTATATGTGGATTGAAGGACAAGATGTTGATTGTGAAAATAATGCTTCTTATGGTGATATAAGTTTTAATTTAGAATTTACAATTAATCCATCATAGTAAAAGGAGGGGATAATATGTTTAAGTTAATAAAAAATAATAAGCAGGCTTTTTTACTTGCTATTTTAGCTGTTGTTATCCCTATTACTTCTATCGCACTTACATACGGTGCTCTTCGTCCTAAGGATACACAAACGGTTGTTAAGGGTGTTAATGGCGATACTTTATATGTCGATGATTTAAATGCTGATTATTATTATTATACTGGGCAAAATTATACTAGTAGTAGTTCATCTAGCCTTCCTAGTAGTGTTAATAAAAATTTATATAATGATGCTAATTTGGTAAAGGTTACTATTACTTATATTGGTACTGATTATAATGGAATAAATACTGGATATGTTTCTTTGAGTGAGAGACAAAGTAAGTATGTTTATTATAAATATTATCCTGTTAATCAAGGGTATATTGAAATTGATTTAATTGATAATCCTTTTTCTTCACATCCTGATGATATGGTTTTTAATGGTTGGATTACTGATTATAAAGGTGCAACTATAAGTTATGATGATACTTATTATGCTAGAAGTGCTAAAGTGGCTGTTAGTTCTAAGGAGATTAATATTAATTTTTATGCTAATTGGACTAGTGGTTCAGTTGCTTATGTTAATAGTAGTAATTCATTTGATAATGCAATTAGTAAATTGAACTCTAAAGGTATGAATAAAATGGAGACTGTTAAGTATATATATGATTATCCTAGTGTTGATGGTTATTATAAAGGCGATAGTATTACTACTAAAACTGTTGTTTCTGGTTGGTGGGGTCGTGGTGATACTACTTATGGAACGTGCAGTAATTGTTATGATTCTTCTGGTAGTTATCATAGTTCTTATCAATGTCCTGCTCCAGATACTGGATGGGGTATGAGTCAAGGAACATATACTAATACATGTCAGATATATTATAAACAAACAAGCAACAATACTTTTGATACGTCGGCTAAGTATTATACTTATAGTTATTACAATGGTTTTCAAGAAGCTTCTTTAACTGCTACAATTATTGGCAAAGAGGAAAATGAAAATTTTACTTCTACTACTAATATGGCTGGTTATTACCGTAAGGTTACTGTTAGTTATGGTAATTCTATTAGTGGATATTATAATGAAACTGGTGTTTTACAAAGTGGTAGTTGTTCTACTAGAGGTGGTTGTGAGGAATATGAATTAATTCAATTTTATAAATCCGATGGAACTGAGGAGTTATTTGATGAAAATACTGATTATTATTATTTGACAACAAGAGATACTAATATTTTAGTTATGAATGGTAATGTTTCTAGTACTTGGGGCTCATCTTCGACAAAACCTTTTACTTTAACCGGTATATATAATGGAATTGATTATAATCCAACTTGGACTGTTTCTGGTGTATCTGTTAAAGCATATGGTGCTTTAAGGATAGAAAATATGACCATTAATAGTAGAAAAAGTAATTCTACGAATGGCCCAACTTCAAGTGCGAGCAGTTCTGGTGTTTTTTATGGTAATTATCAGAATGTTAAGATTGGCCGTGGTATAAAACGAAGTGGTAATTATAAAACTTTTGATTCAATTATTGCAGGTATGAATTCATCTAATTCTTGGGATAGTTCTGATACTGGTAGTAGTAGTAATCCTAAAAAATTTACTATTATGGTTGAAAGTGGTTTTTATAATTCAGCTAGTTCGACTACGGGTGCTAAAAATCAAGGGTGGAGTTCGTCTTTATATACAGAGATGAATGCTATATATGGTAATGATTATGATAGAGCTATAGAAAATAATGACAGTTTGGATTTTTATTTTTGTGTATCTGGCAGTTGGTATTCTAATATTTATTCTTCTAATAATGATAGTATTGCTGCTTTAAATACGGTGGTTAAAAGTGGAACTTTTGGAAGTAGTAAATATGATTTAACTACTGGTATTTATGTTGGTGGTCGTTATTCTGGAACTCATTACGCTTTAAAAACAGCTAAAATTGAAGGCGGGGATATATATAATTTGATAGGTGGTCCACTTACTGATAGTTCTCGTGGAACTAAGAATGATGTTATTATTTATATGACTGGCGGTTCTGTCGATATGATTACAGGAGGAGCTGGAACATCTACTACTTATGGCAATAGAATTATTCAGATAACTGGTGGTATAGTAAATTATAGTGTGTTTGGTGGTAGTAATGGCCATGATGGTTCTAGTAGTGATGGAACTTTAACTGGAAGCAGTTATGTTTATATTGGCGGTACAGCTATTATTGGTAATGATGATTATATAAATAATGGTAATACATTGTTTGGGGCTGAAAGTGGGTCTGTATTTGGTGCTGGAAATGGTAATACTAGATATGCTACTATAGGATCGGTTGATAATTCTATTATTGTTATTAATGATGAGGCTATTATTAAACAGAATGTTTATGGTAGTGGTAATTATGGAACTGTTGGTTATAATTCTAGTAGTAATGGTAGTGTTAGTATTAATGTTTTAGGTGGAACTATTGGATCTGTTTTTGGTTCTGGAAATAATAGTGGTTCTGGAAAGGAATGGCAAGTTAGTATTCCAACTAATATTACAATGACTGGTGGTAAGGTAACTGGTGGAATATATGGTGGTTCTAATCAAAAAGGAACACTTTATGGTGATGTTACTTTAGATATTTTAAATGGTGATGTTAATAATGTATTTGGTGGCGGACTTGGTAGTGATACTTATGTTTCGCAAAATGTTACGGTAAATTTAGGGGATAGTACAAATTCTTTAAATTTAACTGGTTCGGCTTATGGTGGAAGTGCTTATGGAACTGTTAACGATAAGAGTAAATCTACTTCTGTAAGTAGTTATAAAACACAGGTTAATGTAAATGGTGGTTCTGTTAATAATGTATTTGGTGGCGGAAAAGGTGATGAAAACAATACTCCATATGTTACTGGTGATGTGACACTTACTATTAATAGTGGTAAGGTTAATAATGCATTTGGTGGTAATGATGCTGCTGGAATGCCGAATGGTACAGTTAAGGTGTATTTAAATGCTGGTGAGATTGGTAATGCATATGGTGGTGGTAATAAGACCGCTGTAACGAATACATATGTATATCAAATTGGTAGTAGTGCTACAAATGTATTTGGTGGAAGTAATGAAAGTGGAGAGGTTGAAAGTTCTAATATTAGTGTAACTGGTGGAGATATTGTTAATCTTTATGGCGGTAATAATGTTGGTGGTAGTGTTAATATAACAAATATAACTGTTAGTGATGGTAAAATAGATTCTTTGTATGGTGGTGGTAAAAAAGCTACTACTACTACTACTAATGTTAATGTAGAAAATGGTAATATAACTAATATATTTGGTGGTGGTGAAGAAGCCAGTGTTACTGATAAGACTACTGTTGATGTTTTAAATGGAACTATAGATAGTATTTATGGTGGTTCTAATAAACAGGGTGATGTTCCAGTTTCTAATATAAATATTTCGGCTGGTAATATAAATCAAGTATATGGTGGTAATAACCAAGGTGGTGAAACTACTAAAACTAATATTAATTTAAATGGCGGTAATATTACTGATGTATATGGTGGAGGCAATAAAGCTACAACTGATGTAACTAATATTAAATTAAATGGTTCTACTGTTAAGAGTATATATGGTGGAGGTAATGAAGCTGGAGTTACTACGTCTAATGTAAATTTAGTTACGGGCTTTTCTACTGATGTGTTTGGTGGTAGTAATAATAGTGGTACAGTTAATACTAGTAATATAAAATCATCTAATCCAGAAAATTTAACTATTGATACTGTTTATGGTGGAAATAATCAGGGTGGCAGTACTAAAGATGCTAATATAAATTTAGTTGGTGGAAAGTATATTAATATATATGGTGGAGGCAATATGGCTGATACTGACAAGACTTATGTTGATGTTAATAATATAACAATGAGTGGTAAGTTTTATGGTGGTGGTAATCAGGCTTCTGTTAATTATGATACTAAGGTTAATTTTATTAATTCTACAATTACATTGGACTTATTTGGCGGTGGTAATTTAGGTACTGTTGAAGGGAATACGGTTGTTTATATTTCTAATTCTAGTATAGGTGGTAGTGCTTATGCCGGTGGTAATGGAAGTACTGCTGTTGTTAGTGGTAATACTACTTTAACTATTGATAATAAATCTGTTATTTCTAAACATGTGTTTGGTGGTGGTAATGCCGCTAATACTGGTGTTAAGAGTAGTGCTAATTCGATAAGTACAGTTAATATTGCTGGAGGAACTATTCATGGTAATGTTTATGGTGGGGCTAATACGGCTATACTTTATGGTAAAGTTTTATTAAATATTGGTTATGATGTTTCTTCTTATATTGAGAGTGATATTAAGATAGATGGTACTGTATTTGGCGGAGGAGAGGCAAATGCTTCAGGTGATGCTAATTATGATTATTCTTTTATTAGTGTTACTGTTGGTATTACCATTAATATTGATGGAAAGGATTATAGTAATTTTGATATTTCTGGTTCTATTTTTGGTAGTGGTAATGCTTCTAGTACAAAAGGTTATAGTTATATTAATATAAGTAATTATGGTACTTTTGATAATTATAAACAAAATGTTTCGTTACAAAGAGCTGATAGGGTTACAATTAAAAATTCGGCTATTAAATTTGATGGGGCTACTGACAGAACTAATGAATATTCTACTGTTAAATTTAGTATTAGTAGGGTCAAGGAATTAAAACTTGCAAATAATAGTACTTTGTTTTTACAAAATGGTACTAATTTGCTTGAAAGTTTTAAAAGTTTGAAAATTGATGGGGCTACTGAAGAGGTTGCTACAGTTACTATTGATGGTGATACAGTTAGTCGAAATGTTAATAATAGAATATATATGCTTGAAAATAAGAATTTGAATATTGCAACTAATGAGGCGGTTACTAGTTATGGTAAGGTAAGTGGTATGACATTTTTTGGAATGTATCAGCTTGATCGTAATGGTAAGGTTTTGACAGCTTTTTATAATAATAAATATAATAGTGGTGATGCGGTTGCCTCAGGTGAATTTTATACGTTTACTTCTGGTAGTTATGTTTTAGGGGCTCATAATTCTAATCATAATATTGAAAAAGATGGTTTTTATTCTAATTATGAAAATAAGGATAAGGAAGGAACTATTCAAGTTAAATATATTGAGCCTACGCCAAGTGATGCAGCTTATTATATGTGGGTTATTGGAGAAAAAGTTACAACTTATGATTTAAGTTTAACTGCTTCTAAGTATTCTACATTGGGTACTTATGAACTTCCATTAACCGGATCAGCTAGTGCGAATACTACTTATCAAATTATTGGCTTTAATTATCAAAATTTAGAAAGTGGTTTTAATCTTGTTGATTCTAGTAAAATTTCAAGGGTAAATAGTTCAGGAAATGCTGATGATGTTATGGCTCTTACAATGGAAGCTTCAAATACTGGTTTTGTTACTAAAGGTAAGACAAATTTTTTAACTGATGAAAGTAAGCCTATTGATGGCACTATAGATTATCATAGTGAAAATTCTTCTGTTGTTCCATCGTTACTTTTCTATTTATATCATTCTAAAAATATAACACAAAATAGGGAAATTGGTACTGTTGTCATTTCACTTTTGGCTATTAAGCCAATTGATGATTTGACTAATGAGGTTACGCGTATTAATATTAATGTTACTTTATCTTCGGCTTTATATTCTGATAATGAGTATGAAGGTGCGATGAGTGCTGGTGAGAAGTATAGTTTATTTGCATCTACGGCAACTAATATAACTACAAAGTCTACATTAAGTGCTTATTATTCTTTATATATGAAGGCTAATAATAATTTTTATCAAAATGGTTATTATCATGCTTTGGTTTCTAATTATGTTTTACCAAAGGGTACTAAGATTACAATGGTTGATTTAATGAGTAATACGTATTATTATTATGTTATTTCTGAGGGAGATGTTTCTAAAGCTCAAGATGAGTATGATAAGTATGGTGAGTGTTCATATGCGTTTTCTAATTTTATTGTGATGGGTTCTGTTAGTAGTAATAATAATTATGATGAGGTTTCTAATTATTCTAATTATTATAAATCTAAATCTGGTTATGTTAATGAGGAATTTATTTTTAATGTTTCTTTTGAGGATGCTGATATTAGTGGTGATAAAACTGGTAATACTTTGTTGATGGAGCTTCGTGATAAGAATGATCAGACATTAATTAGTGTTTTGGGTATTCAGCATTCTGTTTTAACTTATAATTTATATGATAAGCAGAAAGCAGTTATTGAAAGTAGTGGTGTTCTTTCAAATAATAATATTTATTTAGGTGAAAGTACTACTTTAAGTTTAACTAATAATTTTACACAACCTATTGTTAATTCTTTACCACTTACGGATACTACTTATTTTGATAAAAAAATGGGTGTTAAACTTTCTATATACGATAGTGAAGGAAGAAAACTTAATAATAGTAGTTTGCTTGGTTTAACTTATGAGTATGATGGTAAGATTTATTATCCTAGAATGGATGGTAGTGTACGTATTGCTTTAGCTGATAAGGTGGCTAATTTATATAGTAAAATAAAAATTAATACTGAAAATTTGAATTTATCTAGTGGTAGTTATACTTTAAAGGTTGAATCTTTTGGTTCTGATGATGGTATTTATTATGGACCGACTTCTTCTAGCAGTTTTAGTTTGCCTTTTACGATTGTTGATAGTGTTTATGGACTTGATGCAAAACTTGATGATAATGAGGTTATTATTAATAAAAGTAGTGGTTTAACTAGTAAAAATACTAATGCACTTGATTTTGATATGAATTATTCTTCTAATTTGGTTGATCCAAATATTAGAGTAGTTATGTATAGAAGGAAGTATAATGATGTGTATGATATGGAATATGAAAAGGTAAGTATTTTAGATTTTATTACTAATAAATTAGACCTTATTGATGATAATCAATATATGTTTATTGATGAACCTAATAGTAGTGATAAGAAGACTATTTATTTAAAAAGTACTTTGAAAAGTGGTACTTATAAGTTTGTATTTAGTTTATATGATGGTGATACTTTTATTGGTGATGATGAGGTATATGTTATTATAAAATAGGAGGTATTATGGATTTAGAAAAAATTGAAACTTCTGAGTTAATTGAATGTTTTAAGAAGATTGAGGAATATTTAAAAAAGCTTGAAAAGCAAAAAGGCTGAAGGTGGGTGATGTTATGCTTGATGAGATTGTAAAGGAAATTGGCGTTAGTGATGAAGTTTTAGGAAGTATGCCTTTAACTACTGATAAAAATAAGGAAAAGTATTTTGCGGCTTTAGATAAAGAAATTAGTAGGTTTAAGCTGAAGCTTGATGAAATTTATGTTGAACTTAAAAAAAGAATTTCTCCTTATGACAAAATCAAATATAATAATTATGATGATGTTAAAAGTTCTTTAAAAAATTTTTCTAAGGCTTTAGCTTTTGCTACGGATTTGAATACACCTTATGAGAAACTTAAACTTGATAAAATTGTTTATGATTTATCTTGCTTTGAAGATAATGAAGATAATTTGAATAATTTGAATAAAAATATTTTTAAGGCTATTAAAATTTTTGAATTAGTTGGTATTAAATTAGATTCTAGTGATTTTAATTATACTGGTTATGTTTATCAATATATGGATGTATTTTTTAAACATATGAATAATTTAGATAATGATGATTTAAAAAAATGTTTTAATTCTATTTATTGGCAATGTCCAGAATTGACTCTTCAACTTGAGTTAAATATAAGATATTTATATTTAAAAAATAAAAAGTTATTTGAAAGGTATGTTAAAAATTTTAATCAAAAATTACTTTCTAGTTTTAATGATGGTGAAAATAGTTTGATTAAAGATTATACTTATTTAAGAACAAGGGTTAATTCGCTTTTGTGTGGTGATAAAAGTAATTTACTTTATGATTTTTATCACGAAAAGATAAATATTGATGATTATACTGATGAAAAGATGAATGGTATTATTGCAAAGTATTTTTCTAATTCAGAGGATAATTGTTGTGATAAGCTTTTAGATTCTTTGGTGGAATATAAAAACTACAATAAATTTTCGAAACTTATTGATAAGATAAGACAATTATATAAGGAAGATTTGGAAAAAGGATTTCTTGATAAAAGATTAAAGCAAATAAGCAAACTGGAGTCTAAGCTTTTTGGACTTGTTAAAAAATCTGATAAGAGGCTTTCTTTGACTAAGGTTGATAAATATGAACCTCAAATTAATGATTTAATTGCACAGATTAAGACAATTTATGGAGAAATTGATAAAAACATTTTGAAAATTAAAATTAAACAACATTTAGAAGATAATTCTACTATTTTTAAAGGATTGTTGCTTGTTTGTCGTAATTATAGTATGTGTATAGATGTATTTAAGGAATTGTATGATGGTTTAAGCTATAATGAGATGAATGATATGTTTAATGATTTGGTTTCTTTTGTTTTAAATCCTCAAAATATGATTATTACTAATTTTACTTTTTTAGAAGATTTTTCTATTGGGTCAGTTATTGTTTCCAACTATAGGCTTTTTAATGTTAATATTGATGAATCCTCTTTGGCTGATTTGGATAATATTGTTAATGATTTAGAAAAAATAATGATTTATTATAATATTAAACGTTTTAAAATTTCCGTTTCTGAGCTTATTAATGTGAAAAAAATTAAATTAATTGTTTCAAAGTATGAAAATTAATAAACTTGTGGTATTATTATAGTAAGGAGAGTATTTATTATGAAAAATGTTTTAAAAATTATATTAGGAATTATAGGAGCTATTTATTTAGTAATTGTTATAGGAGTTACCGTATGTCTTTTATGTTATAACGATTATAAAGTTACTGAAATTAATGGTAAGAGTTTAATTATTATTGATAATAATGATAAATATGAAAAAGGAGATTTAGTTGTTTTTGATAAAAATAAGGATGATGTTCAAAAAGGTGATGAAATTTTCTTTTACGAGGTAACTAATGGTATTGCTAGTATTAATGTAGGTAATGTAACTAATGTTCAAAAGATTACTGATACTGAAAGTACTTTTACTATTAATGGTAATCATGATATTTCTAGTGGTAGTTTAATTGGTAAGACTGCTACAGCTAAGAGTTATTCTAAAGTTGGTGATGTTTTAAAGGTATTGGAATCTAGATTTGGATTTTTGATTTTAGTAATTTTACCAACACTTATAATTTTCTTGTATGAAATATATGAAATTATTATTGAAATTAAAACACCTATAGAAGAATGAAAAAAGTATTAATTTGTTTTAGTGTTTTATTTCTTTGTTTGACTATATTTCAAATAGGAAGTAGTTTTGGTCTTTTTGAATCTAATGTTTCAAATGAAAGTGATTTAAACATTGCTAAATGGCATATTTACGTTAATGATAGTGATATAACTGGTAAAAGTAATGTTTTTAATGTTGATGATATTACTTATACTAATAATGATGGTGTGAGTGCGGATAAGTTTGCTCCTGGGGTTAGTGGTAGTTTTATTTTGGTTATTGATCCTAAAGATACCCAAACTTCATTTACTTATGATTTTGCGGTTAATCTTTCTTCTTATAAACAGATTAAGATTGATGAGATTGTTGGTATTAATGATACTAGTTTAACTTTTAAGGATGATAGGTATTATGGAATTATGTCTTTAAAGGATATTCAAAGTGGTAAAAAGGATTATATTAAGATTACTTTTAGTTGGGATGCTGATGTTAGTGATGAGGTTGATTCTCTTATTGGTAATAGTGTAGATGTTTTGGAGATACCTATAAGTATTAAATTTGAACAGTATAAGTAGGTGATAAGAATGAAGAGGGATTATTTATATTTAATTACAAAGATAATAAGTAATTTTTTACTTATTGTTTTGTCTTTTATTATATTAATTTGTATTTATTCTTTTGTATGTTTAAATGTTTTAAATCATAAATATGTTAATTTGTTTTCTTTTAGTGTATTTAGTATTGGAAGCAATAGTATGGCACCTTTTATTACAACTAATGATTTGATTTTGGTTAAATTAACAGATGATGTTAATGTAGGCGATGTTATTACTTTCCAAGAAGATGATGTTTTGATTACCCATAGAATAATAAGTTCTAATGCGAAAGGTTTTGTAACTAAAGGTGATGCAAATAATACTGAAGATAAAAGCATTTCTAAGGATATGATTGTTGGTAAGGTCGTTCATGTTTTTACTAATTATGGTGTATGGTTTAAAGTTATTACTACACCAAAGATTATTTGTTTAATTTGCGTTACTCTATTTATGTTTTCCTTGGCGTTTTCTTATACTGGTAAAAAACATTTGAGTAAAAATGATGATTTTGGTATTTATTATTCTGGTATAAAAGAAAAGGAAGATAAGGATGATAAATAAAGATAAGTTTAAAGTTTTTAGTAAAATTATAATTTTGATTTGTGTTATTTTACTTTTGCTTTTAATTATTAGGGTAACGCTTGGTTCATTTGAATCTAATGGTAGTGGTAGCGCGAAGGCTAGTGTTGCTTTTTATTTATTTGATGTTTCTAGTCAAACTAAGTCATTTAAATTATCTGATATTAAACCTGATGGAAATGATAATATTTATAATATAAGTGTTTACAATTATTCTAATAATAAAGTTAGTGAAACGGATTTAAATTATGTTTTATCTGTTAAAACAACTACTAATGTTCCGGTTGATTATAGTTTATATTTAAATGATGAGACTGAAAATATAATGAGCAATAGAGAGTTATATACTGATAATTATGGAGTTTATTTTTATAAATATAAGTCTATTTCGCGTAATTTTAAACATGGTGTTAAGTCGGAAGACAATTATAAATTAGTTGTTAATTTTCCAACCAGTTATAGTTCTTCTGATTATCAAGGACTTATTGATAGTGTAGAAATTACAGTAGATGCTAAACAAGCCTAAGAGTAAAAAATGTCAAAAAAAATCAAAAAATGGTATAACTATATTGTGTGAATTTTGAAAATGTGATAAAATTCTTGTTAGAATAGAAGGAGAGAATAGTTATGAAAAAAGGAAAAAATAAAAAACAAAGACGTTTACTACTTTTACTTTTACTATTATTAGGAACTGGTGTTTTCTTAGGAACTGCAACTTATGCATGGTTCACGTCTAATAAAACTGTATCTGTAAATCCTATTGATGTTAATGTAACTGCTAAAAGTGGTTTACAAATATCAGCTGATGGACAAAATTGGAAATCAATTTTAACTAATACTGATATTACTGGAGCTAGTGGGAATTATAAAGCGGCTGTTAATCAAATTCCTAACATTTTGGAGCCTGTATCAACTGTTGGTACAATTGATGCTAATGGTAGAATGGAGATGTTCTTAGGAACTGTAAGTGCTAATGACCAAGGTGATTGGATTTTAAGTTCTACTAAGTCTGAAGAAGTTAATGCCTCTGGTGATGCTTCGAATGGTTCATTTGTTGCATATGATATGTTTTTGAAAACAGAGACAGCTACTGAACTTTATTTAACTGCTAATTCAAAAGTTGAATTTAAGGATGCTCAAGACAAAGGTATTAAGAATGCTACTAGAGTTGGATTTGTTACTTTAGGACATACTACTAGTGATGATACTATTGCTAATATTCAAGGTTTAAATGCAGGAACTGCTTCAGCAGTTAAGATTTGGGAACCTAATTATGATGTTCATACATCTTATGGTGTAGCTAATGCTCGTGATACTTATGGTATTACTACTTTAACTGCTAGTGCTGGTAATGCTGCTGTTAGTTATGATGGAATTAAAACTTCATTTGATTCTGATAAGGGTGTTACTTTAGCTAATGCTAAAGCTGCTAATTTTGCTGATTATTTTGCAACTGTTACGTCTAGTATTCAAACACCTGAAACTAATACTGAAAGTAAGTTATTAGTTAATTTGGAAGCAGGGGTAACTAAGATTAGAGTTTATATGTGGATTGAAGGACAAGATGTTGATTGTGAAAACAATGCTTCTGGTGATCATATCGCATTTAACTTACAAATGAGTACTGATAAATAAGAACATTTAATTGTTCTTTTTTTGTTTTGATTAAAAAAAAGACTTAAACTAGAGATTTTTTGCTAGAAATTTGGTACAATTATAATGGTGATAATAGATGAAGATTTTCAAATGTGTTTGTATTTCAATTTACGTACTTTTTATTTTGATTATTACTTTTTGTTTATTTGGTATGACACCTTTTTCAAGTAGTAAATTTGGTAATATGACAATTACTCCTTTAAAAAGTAATTTGGGTGATTTTAAAAAGGGTAGTTTACTTTTTGGCAATAATGTTGATGTTGATAAAGGTGATAATATTGTTTATTATGATACTGTAAATGGGAAGAATGTTTTAAAAATAACTAAGGTTAATAAAATTATTAATACTAATAAAAATATAACTTATGTTATTGATAGTGGTTTGTTTTTATCTAGTGATTATGCTGTTGGAAGTGTTAATAGAATTAAAAGTGTTTATTTTTTAGGTTATTTGTATAATTTTTTTATTAATAGCATTGTTTATTTTTTAACTGTTATTTTACCGATTTTTGTTTATTTTATTTATTTGTTTAGGATGAAGAAGTATGCATAAAATTAAGGTTAGAAGAATTAATAAAAATGTTAAAATTATTATTATTTTATTTGCGATTATTTTATTTATTCCTATTGGTGTTACTTTGGGAAGGTATGCTTATAATAAAGTTTTGGATTTTTATTTTCAGACACAAAATTTTTATTTTGAAAGTGATAAATTAACTGCTTTAGGTGCAAGTTATTCTTTGGATTATTGGAATGGCGTTGATCCTTATGATATTGTTATTAATTTAAATAGTTATAAAAATAATTCTTTAAAAAGTGGCAGTGATATTGATTATAAGGTTAGTTTTGAATGTCCTGATAATGTTACGTGTAATTTAAGTAAGGAAAATGGTATTATTTATTCAAGTACAAATAATGATAGTTTTAATTTTACGATTACTCCTAATGCTACTTTTAAAGATGGTGATAGTGTTTATGTGAAAATAGTTGCGACTTCTACAAGTCCTTATAAAAAAAGTTTGTCCGCTTCTTTTAAATTAGTTGTTGGTAAATATGGTCTTAGTCATGAAATTGTTGATAGCACTGGAGATGTTTATTTTGAGGTTAAGATAACTAATTCACTTGAAAGTTATACTGTTAAAACTGCTTTTGATAGTTATAAAATAGGTGATGAGATAAGTATTGATACTTATAATAATTTATCTGATTCTGATAAGGGCAAGTGTGTATCTGCTAGCATTACTTTGTCTTTTGATCCAAATGTTGTTTATCTTAATAATAATAGTTCGACATTTTTAAAAGGTTATAATGTGGAAACGGAGAAGATTAATAATTTTGATTATGTTAATAAATTTACTTTTGATATTGATGCTAGTAGTAGTAGTACAGTAAAATTATATAAAAAAGATCCTAGTAAGGATTATTCTACTAAGGGTGATGGTATTGTTAAGGTAAGTTATAGTTTTTAGGAGATGATAAAAGGTGAGCTGTAATATTGTTGGTGAATATGTTGATTTTTCAAGAAAGTGTATAAAGAAGTATTTAAAAATTATTTTAGAAAGATATTTTGATGAAGATGTATATGATGATTTGGTAAATGCTTATATTAATACTAGATATTATAATATGTATTTTGAAGTCAGCGAACGTTTTGAAGTTAATATTGTTTATTATTTAAAAAAATCTTTAGAACATTTTAAAGATGATGCTGTTTATAAGAAAAAAGCGAGATATATGTTTCATGTTTTTAAATTTATTTTGTATTTTGATGTTGTTAGAGAGTGTGATTCTGTTAGAGAATTAATAAAAGAAATAAATAATTTTAGAATAAAGCTTGATCTTAAGGATGATGATTTTGAAAGTAAATTTTATAATATTTTAAAAGATGATTTGAATGCTAAAAGAGAGTTTATTGAAAGCTTTGATGATAAAAATTTTAGTATTAATTATGTTAAGGTTAAGGATAAAATTTTTGATTGTATTTTAAATCATAATTTAAAGTTTTCAAAATTGTATAGTGAATATGCTATTAATAAGGTTTTTAATAGTAAAGATATTGATGAACAGAAGTTATTTGTTACTTATCCTTTAGTTGGCACTAGAATTTTGCAGGATATTATAAAAGGAAATTTTAGTAAAAAATATTTAGTTTCTTATAGTTTATCTTTGAAGAGTAGACCAAAAAAGAAAAAAAGACTTTTAAATATTATTGATGATGATATTGTTAAGGAAAAGATATTTTTAAAAATTAATTTTTCAGATTATTTAGACAATAAAGATGAGGTATATTCTTTGACTAAAGCTGGTTTTAGAATTGCAGTTATATTGGATGATGGTTTTGTTTTAAATGAAGAAAATAAAGAGTTACTTAAAATATTTGCCTTTGTTATTACTGATAGTTTGTATGATGAAATAAAGAATGAATGTAATACTATTTATATTCCAAGTTAGGTGGTGAGGTTATGGATACTTTATTTAGATTTTTATATGAGTTTTTAAGTCAATTTTTTGGTGGTATTTTCACTATTTTTTCGGCAATTATTAATGCTTTTAGACAAATGTTTAATTTTAGAGCTTATTTAAAAATTATTGAATTTTATAAAAATGATTTTAAAGGTCCTGAATGGTTGTTTGTTGGTTTATTTATTATTTCACTTTTGGTTATTGTTTTAGGTTTTGCTTTTTTAATTATTATGATTGTTAAGAAGTATGTTAGATTTAGAAAAACTTTAGTAGAGCAAGAAGAACTTTTAAATGAAGTTTCTAAATTAAATGATGAAGTTTCTTCTTTGGTCAAGGAAAAAGAAGATATTTTAGCCATGAAAGTTTCACATTTGGGTTTAAAACCAGGTGAAGATGAAACTGAAGTTCAGGAAGATGAAAAGCCATCTGGTGATGGGTTTAGGTTTGCGAAGCTTAAAAGTTTAGATGATTCGTATGCTGATTATAAAATTAAAAATTATAATGATAATTTTACTTTGCCTGAGCTTGTTGAGTTGTTTCGTAATTTTGCAGCTAGTCAATTGAAACTTTATTATAAGAGTGAAATGGTTAGAATATTTTTGTCTGGTCTTGCTTCTACTAAGCTTATTATTTTACAAGGTATTTCTGGTACTGGTAAAACATCACTTGCGTATGCTTGGGGTAAGTTTTTGAAACATGATTCTTGTGTTGCTTCAGTTCAACCATCTTGGCGTGATCGTACTGAATTGTTTGGATATTTTAATGAATTTACTAAGAAATTTAATGAAACTGAAGTGCTTAAGACTATTTATGAAGCTGGATATACTGATGATGTTTTTACAATTATATTGGATGAAATGAATATTGCCCGCGTTGAGTATTATTTTGCAGAAATGCTTTCTATTTTGGAGATGCCTAATAAAGATGAATGGCTTGTTGAACTTGTTTCTAGTAGTTGGGGTAATGATCCTAAGAAATTAATTGATGGAAAATTAAAAATTAGTCCTAATGTATGGTATATTGGTACAATTAATAATGATGATTCTACATTTATGGTTACTGATAAGGTTTATGACCGTGCTATGCCGATTGATATTAATGATAAGGGTGAAGTTTTTGAACCAATTGATACGCCTGCTCAAGAGATAAATTATACTTATTTAGATAAATTATTTACGGATGCTATTAATAATAATCCAATTAGTGAAGGAACCTTGAATAAAATTGAGGAGATGGATAATTATGTTATTAAACATTTCCGTATAGCTTTTGGTAACCGTATTGTTGCTCATATGAAAAAATTTGTTCCTGTTTATGTAGCCTGTGGTGGTGAAGAGGTAAGTGGTGTTGATTATTTTATTGCACGTAAGATTTTGAGAAAGTTTGAACAATTAAATGTTTCTTATATTCGTGATGAGATCGATGGATTTATCGAATTTTTGGATAATACTTTTGGTAAAGATGCGATGAAGGAATGTGAAGATTATTTAAGAAGACTTAAGAAATTAGCTTAAGGGATGTGATTTTATATGAATATTATTTCAGTTTATAATGAACTTGATGATGGTGCAAGGGATAAATTTAATAATAATTTGTCATCAACTTTAGGGGTTAAAAAGAAAACTCATATTTCTAGTTATGATGATGAGTGGCTTTGTAAGATGGAAGATACTATAAAGTATTTGGATAATATTTTACGTAACCCTAATAGATTTATTGTTAATGAAGAGGAGATTGTTAAGATTGAACTTGCTAGAAGGATTACTGTTGATAGTATTAAGCATTTATCTCGAAATACCAATTTGATTCAAAGCTTCGATCCTAAAACTGGAGAAGTTAGACCTTCTAAAATTTTAAATATTAATAAAGAGGAATCTTTTAATACTTATGAAAATCGTTTTATATATACACTTATTAATAATATGAAGATGTATGTAGAAAGAAAAAAAGGTGAGGATATTAGCTCTAGTAGTAGTGATAATGATATTTCTTTTAATTATCAAGGTAAGAGTAGGGTTGGTAATGATGATATTGAAATTAGTGTTAATTTAAATGGTAAAAGTAAAAGTAGTGATAGTAAAACGGAAGATTTATTAAATAGAATCGAGCATATTGAACAAGAAATTAGAAATTTATGTGGTAGTGATGTTTATAAGATTATTGCTAAATTACATGTTGCTCCTGTTATTTCACCTATTAAAAAAACTAATTTAATATTGAAAAATGTTAATTTTCAGTATGCACTTGCTTTGTGGGATTATTTACAGTCTCATATGGAAGCGAGTATTAAACAAGAAAATAAAAATAAAAATTATAATGATGATGGAGAATTAAAAAGTTTAATGGATGAGTCGTTTTTGCTTAATTATCAAATTATGCAGACTTTAAATGAAAATAAAGAGGTTAATGATTTAACTAATAAGGTTGTTAATAATGCTTTAAATCAGCTTATGAGTTTGAAAAATGAACTTTCATTAGATGATATAATTAAACTTGTTGGTGATGAGTATGTTAAGGTTAAATATAAAAAGGTTTTGGATACTAGTGAGATAAGTAAAATATATAAAAATGCTATTACTGGTTATGAAAAAAAGAATCATGAATTGAGGGTGAATAAAAAATGAAAATATTAGATAATGGTTTTGTAAAATTTTTAATGGGTTTTATTAAGGTGGTTGTTTGGACTTTTGCAATTATTATTGTTTCTATTATTGCTATTCAAAGACTTTTTAATAACAATGTTAGTTTTGGAAGTTATCGTATGTTTACTGTTGCGACAGGTTCTATGGTTCCTAAGTATGAAGTATATGATGTTATTTTTTCAAAAACTGTTCCCACTAATACAATTAAGGTTGGCGATGATTTAGTTTATATAGGGGCTAAAAATGATTATAAGGATAAGATTATCACCCATAGGGTTATTAGTATAAGTAAATCAGGTGGTAAATATACTTTTCAAACTAAGGGTATTGCTAATACTGAAGCTGATCCTTTAGTTGATGAATCTCAAGTTTATGGTATTGTCGCTTTTAAATCAGGATTTCTTAGTTTTTTAAGTCATATACTTAATAATTCATATGGTTTATATTTTTTGATTTTTGTTCCAATAGCATTTTTAATTTTTTTAGAAATTTTAGATAAAATAAAGGAAAAAGAAAATGAGGGACAAGATTAAGTTAATAAAAAAAAGAGTTAGAAGAAGGACTTTATTTTTTCTTGTTTTAGCTTTCATGTCTAATACGTTTGCTTGGTTTATTTATAGTAATAAAGTTTCTAGTTCTATTACTACTGGGGTAAAATCTTGGAAGATTAATTTTAAACAAGATGGTGTCGATTTAACTAATAACATTGTGTTTAAGGTTGATTCTATTTATCCTGGTATGAATGATTATTCAGATTCTGTTAGTATTACTAATGCTGGCGAAATGACTGCTCATATTAATTATGAAATTACTTCTATTAAGGTAATGGATGAAAATTATAGTGGTGATAATTATACTTCTTCGGAACTTTTAAATATTTTAAATACTAAATATCCGTTTAAAATTAGTTTTAATGTGGAAAATGAAGAGGTTGGAACTGGTCAGATGAGTGATTTTGTATTTAAATTGACTTGGCCGTTTGAGTCTGGTAATGATGAGTTGGATACTTATTATGGTAAAAAATCTTCTGCTTGGAAGGATAGCAATACTTCTTCTGAAATTGAAATTAACGTAAAGGTTACTGCAAGTCAGAAAAATTAGGACGTTATGTTCTTTTTTTATTGGTTAATTGTATATTAAAAACATTTATAATCTTATTAAGGGTGATTTGCACCATAAAATTTCTCTTTTCTTTATCAAAATTTTAAAGGAAGGTTTGGTTTATGTGAGAAGGTTTTATTATCACTTTGTCAGGAATATCTGGTGCAGGTAAATCTCATTTTATTAAAAGCATCATAGATAAGTTTGATAATTTTGAAAAACTAAAAGCAGTAACTACAAGAGAAAAAAGAAAAGATGAAGTAGAAGGTGTTGATAAATTCTTCTTGCCATTAGAAGAATTTGAAAAAAAGGATAGTAATGTTGAAATGTGTGTTGTTAATAATGTATTTGGTAATATGTATGGTTATTATAAGAGTGACATGGACAAAACAGAATAGGGAACATGTTTGGTTACGGAACTATATTACAAAATAAACTATCTAGAAGAATAGGCAATTTTGAATTTAATAAAATATTGAATGAATATGATGAAAGCGATATAGAAAAATTTATTAAAGAAAAACCTGCATCACATCGTTATCCATCAAGGAAGGCAAATTATATAGTACTATGAATGATATAGTTATTAAATATAAGTCTAATGCAGAAAATATATGAAAAAATGAAATAGCATCAGAAATTGTTTCATCATTAGAGCAATTCAAAGGTATAAGCCATAAGAAAGCATCATTAGGCACTTTGATTTTAGTTAGGGATGTGAATGCAGATATATTAGATAAAGGAAATATTGATATTGCTTATGATATACATATAAGAAGATTATTTTTGAGATTAGGTTTAATTGATAATGATGTACAAGAAGAGGTACTTGCAGAGGCAAGGAAGTTATATCCTGAATTTCCTGGAAGATTAACGACAGCTTTCTGGACTTTAGACAGAGAAGTATGCAGACCAACAGAACCATCGTGTTTGATTTGTCCACTATATCAATTTTGTGATAAAAATTTGGAAAAGTCAAAAAATGTTAAATAGCGTTAATTATTTTAAAAATATTTAAAAAATGATATAATCGTATTATGAAGGGATGGTAAGAATGAAATTAATTTTAGCCTCAAATTCTAGAACTAGAAAAGAAGTATTAGATAAAGTTGGTTTAATATATGATGTTATTCCAAGCAATATAGAAGAACATTCAGATAAAATCAATCCAAAAGAATATGTTATGGATTTATCAAGACAAAAAGCGGAGGCGATTGAAAAAAACTTAAAGGAAGGAGTTATACTTTCAGCAGATTCTATAATTTATATAGATGATAAAAAATTAGAAAAGCCTAAAACAAAAGAACAAGCAAAAATCATGTTGCAAAATTTATCTGGTAGGGTTAATTATGCTGTGACAGGAGTAACAATCATAGATTTATACCAAAACAAAAAGATCACATTAAATGAGATAACAGAAGTTTATTTTGATGAACTTACAGAAGAAGAAATTGATTGGTACATTGAAAATGAACAATATATTTTTGAAAGATGTGGCTATTCAATAGCAGGTAAATCAGCTATTTATATTCCAAAAATAAATGGTGATTATTACAATATTCTAGGTATGCCAATTAGTAGAGTTTATAAAGAACTTAATAAACTAGGATATAAATTATCTGATTTTAATTAATTGAAAGCAGGTAAAAAAGGATTAGAAATTAATATATTGTTAAAACAATTTACTAAGTGTAAGATTTCACGATTTAAGAAAAACTTATTCAACATTATTATTAAAGAATAATTTTAACTTAATGGCTATTTCAAAACTTATGGGACACGCTACTGATATTATCACAATAGATGTATATGGAGATAATGATGAAATAATTGCAGATTGTGTTGATGAATTAGATTCATTTATAGAAAGTGTTTGTCCAGAGAATAATGAATTGGAAGTACAAATTGGGGACGAATCTGACATTTCTATTGATGAAAACATTTTAAATGAATTAACAGTATTTTAATTAAAAAATAGATGATAATAAGAACAGGGTATTTTGGTGTTTACCTTGTTTTTTCAAGGGAGAAATGATAAAATAACAAAAAACACCAACCAATGTTATTCAGTCCGGAAAATAAAATTTGTGACTTTTATTCGTCCCGATTCGTCCCCAATAATAATTGCACAAGTAACCCAATATTATTTGGTATAATATAATTTGAAGGAGTGATTTAATGAAAAAGGATAATAGTTTAATATTAAACGATAATGAAATATCTGAAGTTGATGTGATTTATAAAAATATAAAAGAAAAAGTTATAAATGCTAGAAGTAAGATGTTAAAACAAATTGATACAACTATGATAGAAGTTTATTGGTATGTAGGTAAAATAACTTCGGATTTATACAGTAATTCTAGTGATGGAACATATGGAAAAAGAATAATTGAAGCTTTATCTAAAAAATTAACAG
>CAVKUP010000011.1:1900-30998 GCA_963659735.1 bacterium | reverse complement strand
TCATTTAGTTCATTAAATTTATCTTGCACAGAAAATTTATAAATATGAGCTTTTTTCATTTCATTTTTTACATTTTTATCCTTATATTCCCTAGCCTCTGGAAATTGCAATAATAATTTCACATTATCTTTGAAAGTTGATATAAGCATATAATCAATTTCCAAAGTTCCATAAATAAATTTATATTCGCCATTAGATAAATATTTTTTTGTGCTGGAATCTATTTTATTTTTCTTAACATTATTTACCAAATTAAAATAAAATTTTTTCATTTTTTTAAAATCACCATAAATATCAGCTTTAGCAATTTCATAATCTCTAACATAACCTTTTGTACCATCAGTATACATAATAATATTATACCTGCTATCATCCAAACCAAGCTTATCAAATATTTCCAAAGCCAAATAAAAATCATCTTCATGAATATACATTTCAAAACATGCATTATCATCACTTAACAATACACTTTTAACATGATTCTTAATTTCTTTCACCACAGTATCATGGAACTCATCAGCACTTGGGATTGAAGTTGCATTATATTTTGATAATATAGCATTTTTATGGTTTGTTTTTACATTGTCCAAATTAATTGTACTAGCTTTTGCTGTCCAAATATAGGCATTTTGATCAACATCTTTAGAAAGATCCAAATTACCAATTAAGGCTTGCAGTGTTTCAGTCATCGTATAAATTTTATATATTTTTTTCTTTGAAACGTTATTTATTAAAACAACACCAACCTCATTTTTCTTTCCCTTAACCTTTATTATATACTTACCAGGTTTATAAATTCTTTCATTATTATATTTTTTACCATTAACATAAACCGTATAATTTTTATCATATTTTATTGTAAAAGGCAAAGTGTTTTTTTCATAATTTTCAATTTCTTTATTTAATGAGCTTAAAATAGTAACATTAGAAAACTTACTAACTTTTTTTATGAAGACGTTGCGAGCAAACAATATTAATAGTAAAAAAATAATAATTGGCACAATCTTATATAACTTTTTATTCATATACTTATACTTCTTTAACTTACCCGGCACTTTGCATCACCTTCATCAAAATAACAATTAGGGTTATACCAAGAACTGTAATGATCATACCTAACAGACTCATCGCTGACTGATACAATATTGTCTGCCATACCAACATATATTTCATCAATTTCACACTGAAAATTTTCATAATCAAGTTCATCAATTGAATAGCAGCGATCAGAATGATTATCATAATCAAAAATTTTTTTCACCAAATCAACGTTTGAACTGTATGTATCCGCACCACCTTTTAAATAATAAGTACCTGCCACAATACCATCATTTGCTTTTGCAGTTTCTTCAGTAATAACAAATCCAACATAACTTTCAGAAATTTTGTCATCAACTAATTTATGTTTCAAAAATACATTAGCTTTTTGTTTCAAAAACACATTATCAGAAACTCTGAAGTCAGACCAGTCGGCAATAGCTTCAGAAGGCGTAGTCCTAACATTTACATCATTTGGAATAGCATATCCTGGGTGCATACTAATATCACTTACAACATACACTTCAGTCACTTCAGTGCTTGGAATAACACAATCTTTTTCAGCTACCTTAGTAAAAGTTAATGTCTTATCTTTACTAGATTTTATACCACATACCTTTGTTGCTTTACTATAAATAGCCATAGAAATTTCACCTTCAGAATTAATTTTAATAATTCCACTATCAGGATTAGTTCCAGAATATTCTAACAATCTATCTGAACTGGTTTCCATTTGTTTTGTTTGTGAATTTAGATATGTATTAGTTTGACTACCATCACTAAATTTAATTTCTAAAGGTAATTTAATAATGTCACTAACAGTTTGATCACTATAATAATTTTTACTAGCTCTTAATAAGGAAAGTGCACTATCCTCAAACCCCTTTGCTTTAGCACTGCCAATAACATTAAGAATAATTGGAGTAGTTATAGTCGCAATAATACCAATAATTAAAATAACTGCCAATAATTCAACTAACGTAAAGCCTTTTTTCATCACGCACACTTCTCCTTATTATTTTTAGTTATATATTCATAAAAATATTTTTTATAATTACTAGTTACCTTAACAACATCATTTAACATCTCACAATTTTTCTTACTGTTAATTAAAGTACTACTAATATAACCATTATCAACTAAAACTTGTCCTGTTATTTCACCATTACTGCCATATTCTTTTATAGTAGTATCAGATATTAATGCTTTAGGAAATTCGTCGATATGATTATTTACATACTCATTTGCTGCATTTATCATTACCTGTCTGACACTACTATCAACTTCATTTTGTGAAGTATTAAGCAAACTAAGTATTGCCGGGAAAGCAAGTAAAGCAATAATAGATAATATCACTATACTCCCCAAAAGTTCAATTAAAGTAAACCCTCTACTTTTCATATCATCACCTACTGTGATAATTATAACATTTATATTTTATGATGTAAATTAATTTACTTGGTGAAAATCCAATCTTAATTTATCTGCGATTGTTACCATAAACTCAGAATTAGTAGGTTTAGCTTTATCAATATCAACACTATATCCAAATATTTCTTCCATAAAGTCTAAATTACCTCTATTCCAACTAACCTCAATTGCATGTCTTATAGCCCTTTCAACCCTTGATACCGTTGTATCAAATTTTTCAGCTAATAATGGATATAATTCTTTAGTAATACCACCAATTATCCCTGGATTTTCAAAAATAACGTTAACAGCCTCTCTTATATATTGATACCCCTTTATATGAGATGGTATTCCTAGTTCGTGCAGCATCTTAGTAATAGAAATCTGTAAATTACTTGTATAAAAATCAATATTTTGATTACTATCTTCCCTCTTCATAATATCATAAATTCTTTTCTCTAAATCATTTAAATCAAAAGGTTTCAAAATATAGTAACTAACACCAAACTCAGAAACTTCACGAATTACCTCAGCTGCGTTATAACTAGTCGCAACTATCACTTTATTTTTAAGTCCTCTTTTTTTCATTTCATTTAAAACATAAATTCCATCTTTATTTGGCATTATTAAATCTAATATTACCAAATCAATTTCATTTTGATATTTAAGCATCTTCTCAATTCCATCTTCTCCATCATTAGAAGAAAATTTTATATTTATATTTTCATTATCCTTAAAATATTCTTTTACCATTTCTATAAGATTTACATTGTCATCAATCATTAAAATATTTATATTTTTCATATTATCTCCCCTTCTTATATAGCCCATTTACATGTGCTTTACTAAAATTATACAAAAGTTTTTTATTTTCATCTAGGGTTAAAAATAGCTAATTTTGTCGAAAAAATAAAAAAGAAGTTATTTCAAAACAACTTCCTTAATTTTTAACAAACTATCTGCATCTACTCCAGCGGTTCCTAATAAAAAACCATCAATACTTTTAATATTATTTAAAACATTTATATTACTTTTATTCACACTACCACCATATAAAACCTTAAATTTTGGATATTTACTTTTAATATAATTTATACTATTTTCTATATCATTGCAAGAAGGAATGTTGCCAGTTCCAATAGACCATACAGGCTCGTAAGCAATAATTACATCACCACATATATCAGAAAGTATTGAAAGTTGTCTATCAAGAGTAGCATATTTATCCTGCTTTTTTTTCTCACCAACACATAGAATTGGAATCAAATCATTGTCTAAAGAGGCTTTAATCTTTTCTTTTATTCGGTTATCTCCAACCTCACTATGACCAATTAAAGTATATAAACATCCTATATCTTTTATAGAAACAGCAGAGATCTCACTGGTATGTGCGCCTGATAAATAACTGGACACATCCTGACAGCCACAAATAAAACCATTATCAATAAACGTTTGAATATAAATAGAAGAAGGAAAAAAAACCATTTTTACCCCTTTTAATTTATTAATATAATTTTTAACATCTTCTTTTGTATTCAAATACATTTTTAAATTAACAAATATCATTTTTTCCATTTAAACACCCTTTTAAAGAAATTTTCTATCTTTTCTTTATAGCCTAATTTTCTATTTTTAATAGCCAAATTATAAACATCTAAAACTCTTTCTGCAAAATATTTTGATGAATGCATCTCCGCACTATTTCTCGCACCCACTTCTAAAGAAGATAATAATCTTTTATCATTCATAATTTTTAAAATAGCATCAATACAATCTTTCTCATTTTGAAATAAATAACCATTTAAATCATCGACAACAGTGCCAACAAAGCTTTCATCATTAATACATAAAGCAGGAAGAGAGCTTGCCATAGCTTCAATAATAGTTAAACCTTGAGTTTCACTTTGTGAAGCAGAAATAAACACATTAGCTAAATCATAATAAATAGGAACATCATCCCACGGAACTTTGCCAGTAAAAATAATATTATTTTCACACTTTTTAGCCAAATTCTCGTATTTTTCTTTATCAGGACCATCACCAACAATTAATAATTTAAAATTAGGTTTCTTTTTAATTATTTTTTCAGCAACATCTATTAAAAATGGAATATTCTTCTCCTCAGCAATTCTCCCAACAAATATAGCAACAAAATCCTTATTTTTTATATTATACTTTTTCTTAAGTAGATTTAACTTTTTAGCATCAATATTTTCCTTATAAAATCTATCGACTTCTATACCAGTTGGAATAATATGAATATTCCTAGAAACATTATATTTTTTCTTAAATAAATCATAAGCTTTTTTAGTTGGAACAATAAGTTCTGTTATCGTCCTATCACAATAAAATTTAGTTAAATATTCAAGTAATTTCTTACTAGACTTATCAAAATGGCCCTTAGTTATATAATAAACATAATCCTCGTACATAGTATGATATGTATGAACAATTGGAATATTATATTGTTTAGCGAACAATCTAGCAAATGTCCCAATAGCAAACTCAGTTTGCGAATGAATAACATCTAAGTGCCAACTCTTAATTTTATTAATAGCCTTAATAGGATAAATACTAGTAAGCCTTGAGTCATATATACCTGTAGGAATACCAGGAATTCTAAGTACCCTATCCTTATTATCATACTCATAATGAAAATTTTCCAAATTAGCAGTCACAACATAAACCTCATGGCCTTTTTTTTCCAAGGCCTTCTTTAACATAAGTTCACTTGTTACAAGCCCACTAATATATGGTGTATAAGTTTCAGTAAAAATTCCTATTCTCATTATTTAGCCTCCTTGTTGAAGGAAAGTGTTAAACCACCTATTAAAATTCCAAAATAATATGTCACTATTCTCCAAGCAATCATCACACTTGATAAAATTGGCTCTGTTATAAAATTTTTAAAAAACGAAATAAAACTATACTCAAGTCCTCCAGTACCTCCAGGAATTGGCATCATAGAACCAATAAGCATAACATAAGCAGAAGTGACTATAACCTTTAAAGGGTTTAAATATATTCCAAGTCCCATCAATAAGGCAAATGGAATCAAATATTGGCCAATTAAAGCAATAAAATTTAACAAAATAATTTTAAAAACATTTAATTTATCCTTGAATAAAATAACCGCACTTTCATGAAAATTATTGATAAATTCCTCAGATTTATTTAACTTTTCTTCCTTATTCTTAACTATTTTTAATTTATACAAAATATTAATGGAACCATCAATTAATTTCTTGTTCCACTTTTTACTAAAAGCAACTAAAAATAGAAAAATAACAACTAAAGTATTTATTGTAAAACCTAAAATTACCAGTTTCTTTAAAATAACGCTAGCTGGAAATAAGTGAAAACGATAATTTGAAATAATAGCAATCGCGCCTAATAAAACTAAAGCTATTTGATAAGCAATAAAATCCTGAATTATAACATTACTAGACTGTCCCAAAGAAAGTCCATCTTTTTTTAACTTATATATCTGCCAAGGTTGCCCACCAGATGAAAAAGGAGTAATTGCATGAAAAAATTGAGTAGTAATCATAAGTAAAATTCCTTGTTTAACGCTATACTTATCATATACCTTTTTACTACAAAAATATAAAACTAATCCTTTTAAAAACCAATATGATAAAATCAAAGAAAAAGCAATTAATAACCATTTAATATCAAACGAAAATAAATATTTAACCTTTTCCTGAAAATTATCCTTTAAAGCTAAATAAAGAACTAACAAAGTAAGAATTAAAATTATAATAAAATTACGTTTATTATTTTTCATCAATTATATCCAAAGCTTTTAAAGCTTTCCCTTCTAAATATTCTAAACTAGCTCCGCCACCAGTTGAAATATGACTTATTTTATCACTCAAATTGAATTCATTAACTCCTCTTACAGAATCACCACCACCAACAACGGTATAAGCCTTAGATTCAGAAATAATTTCTAATATCTTTTTAGTGCCATTTTCAAAAGGTTTCAATTCAAAATATCCAAGTGGGCCATTTAAGAATATCGTTCTGCAATCATCTAAATATTGTTTAAAAACTTCAACTGTTTTTGAACCAATATCTAATCCAATCTCATCAGTCTCAATTTCATTTATAAATCTTTCATTGACATGTGCTTTATCAGAAATCTCATGTGCTGTAATGACATCAATTGGTAAAATAATTTTATCCTCATACTTATTAAGTAAATCATTACAATAACCTATTTTATCCTTTTCTAAAATAGACATTCCCACATTAAATCCAGCAGCCTTTAAAAAAGTAAAAGCCATTCCACCACCAATTAAAATATAATCAGCCTTATCAATCAAATTACTAATTACACCTATTTTATCACTAACCTTACTACCGCCTAAAACAATAACATAAGGTTTCTTAGGTTTTAACATTAACTTATTTAATTTTTTAATTTCATTTTCAACTAAAAAACCAATTCCATTTTCAATATTTTTCGCAATTCCATAATTTGAAGCATGAACTCTATGAATAGTTCCAAAAGCATCATTGATAAATATTTCACCTAAACTAGCCCAATATTTACTTAGTTTTTCATCACAATTGCTTTCTTTCTTATCAGGAAAATCTTCAAACCTAGTATTTTCAATCAAAATAACGTCTTTATTTTTCATACTATTAATTTGATCTTCTAATAATTTACCACAAGTTTCACTAACAAAAATAACCTTTTTTCTTAATAACTTACTTAATCTTTCTGCAATGGGCTTCAAAGTATATTTTTTCTTATCATCTTCACACTTAACTCTTCCCAAATGAGAAAGTAATATAACCTTAGCTCCCATTTTTCTAGCATACCTAATCGTTTTTAAACTAGCTTTTATTCTACTATCATCTTTAATAATTCCATCTTCAATTGGAACATTAAAATCACATCTAATAATAACTTTTTTACCTAATAAATCATAATCTTTTATTGTTTTTTTCATAATATCCTCCTATGGTAATATATAAGTATATTCTAACGTACCATTATTGTTTTTAACCTCTACATAACTAGCCTCTTCAATTATTTTTACCTTTGTCTTTGGATTTTGTAAACTACCTTGTATATAACCCAAAGAAACCAAATCTTCAGACTTTATCGTCTCCTTACTGCCATTCGTTGACTTCACGTTATAAAATTTTTCAGAATGAGTTTCTAAATAAACCTCAGCAGCCTTCTCAACAGTATGTTTATATTCAGTATAATCATTTTCCTGTGACTTTTTATTTGTTTCCATAATAGATGGAGCAGACACTAAAATAATAATTCCGAGTACCGTTAAAATTGCAAGTAATTCAATTAAAGTAAACCCTTTTCTCATTCTTATCACCTACAATTATTCTATAACATTTTTATAATAATAACAAGTAATTTTATAAAAACGTATCAGCTAGATACGTCATTTGTAGTTTCGTTATTTTCATTATTTTCATTAGTTTCATTACTGTCATCAGTCTTACTATCTATTTTATCATCATTCTTTGAAACAGTTATTATTAAAGTATCAGTTAACTTAATTTTTTTGCCTTTTTTTATACTTTGATTTATAACAACATCATTATCTTTATCTGATGCAGAGTAAACCAATTTATATTTTATATTACTTTTATTTAAAATACTTACTGCTTCATTCAAATTAAGGTCAATTAAATTAGGAACCAACACACTTGTATCTAGAACACCAACAGTTAATTTAATAATTGTATTTTCCATTACTTTAGACCCGCTTTTTTTACTTTGATTAATAACAACATCATTATCTTCAGTAACTATTTTTTCAACCTTAACACATTGCAATTTTTTATTTTTAAGTATCTCACAAGCCTTTTCATAACTATAACCGGTAACAGAAGGAACAATAATATTTTGATTTGTATAAATATAATAGCCTAAAAATCCTGCAAGACCTAAAGCAGATAAACTTAATAAAATAAAGAATAACATCATAAATTTTTGGAATAAATTCATCTTACCTTTTTCTTTATTTCTATCAATGTATTTTACTTTAGTTTTTTTCCTAGTTTTTACCTTAGTTTTTCCTTTTTTATACTTAACTTTTTCAAAATTTTCAGGTTTTTCATCTAATGGAAAACCACATTTTTTACAAAAGAAAGATTCTTCATCATTTTCTGTTCCACATTTTGGACAATACATTTTCATCACCTACATATATTATACATTTTTTTAAAATAAAAACCTAGTTTATACTAGATTTAAATAAATATTTAGCTGTTCTTACCATCTGCGCTGAATAACTCATCTCATTATCATACCATGCAATAACCTTAACTAAATCACCATCTACAGTTTCAAGCACATCGGTAAGTAGACCATCAACTACACCACCATGCGTATTTCCAATAATATCACTTGAAACAATAGGATCGGTAGTATAACCTAATGTATCATTTGAATTTTCTTTAAATACTTCATTAATTTGCTCTTTAGTAACCTTACTATTTAACTGTAAAGTCAAATCTATTACAGAACCTGTTGTTACAGGAACCCTTATGGCATTTCCGTCTAACTTACCACTTAAAGATGGAATAACCTTACCAATAGCACAAGCGGCTCCAGTTGAAGTTGGTATTATATTAGCTGCGGCTGCTCTGCCCCTTCTTGCTTGAATACCTTTTTTATGAGCAACATCTAATGTAGCTTGATCATTTGTATAAGCGTGCACTGTTGTCATATATCCATTTTTTATACCAAAACTATTATTTAAAACATTTAAAACGGGAGCTAAACAATTAGTCGTACATGAAGCCGCACTTATAACCTGTTCAGTTCCATCTAAAATATTTTCATTAACTCCATATACAATTGTCTTTAAATCACCTTTAGCAGGTGCGGAAATAATAACCTTTTTAGCTCCCGCATTAATATGAGCCATGGCTTTTTCCTTATCAGTAAACTTACCAGTACATTCAAATACAGCATCAATACCTAACTGTCCCCATGGTAAATTATTAGGATCGAGTTCTGAATATATTTTTATTTTTCTTCCTCTTACAATAATACCATCTTCATCATAAGATATTTCATTTGGTAAATATTTTCTATGAGATGTATCATATTTAAGTAAATAAGCTAATTGCTCAGAATCAGTTAAATCATTTATAGCAACTACCTCAATATCTTCATCTTCTTCCATAATTCTAAATACTAATCTTCCAATACGTCCAAATCCATTAATTGCAACTTTTATCATTCTATTCCTCCTCAATCTTCTTCAAATACACTGCCACCAATAAACTCTCTTAAAATAGAGTCCTTAGGAACAACCTCACTAGTTATTGACAAAAAATTTCTAAGTAAATTTATCAGTCTAACAGCTTCTGGATACTGTTCACTATTAAAATCAATTCCATAAAGCAATGGTTCGGCATACGTTCTTAATACATTTAATTCATAACCAAGCGATGAATTTATCATTGCATCTGCATCGTCTTGATATGGATAAATATTTAAATTCGCTTCCTTATCAACGTTTGGCCACATTGCAAGTGTTGTCTCCGCATTCGTTCCTCTAAATAAATTATCTCTAACAATTCTTCTTAATTTTCTAACATCAGTTGTATGTACCCTATTATGATTATCTAATTTTAAATGTATTAAAGGACTCATAAATATTTTAAACTTATTATTCCTTGGAATTATTTTAGTTAACTGTTCATTTAAAGTATGAATTCCCTCAATAATTAAAACCTCGTTTGGTTCAATTTTTAAATTATCACCCTTAAACATTTTCTTACCAGATACAAAATCATAATATGGTAATTCTGTTAATTTACCATCCAAAAGATCTTTTAAATTTTCTTCAAATAACTTTGTGTCAATAGAATCCATACTAGAAAAATCTAAATTACCATTTTCATCCCTAACTGCCTTATCACGGTCAACAAAATAATTATCCAATGATAGTTTATGCGATTTTATACCTTTTACACGTAAATATAAACCTAATTTTTTAGCTGTAGTTGTTTTACCACTAGAAGAAGGTCCCGCAAGTAAAACTAACTTTATTTTATCTCTATTTTGAAAAATATCTTCAGCAATTTGGGATAATTGATCCTCATAATGTGTTTCAAATAACCTTACAACATCAGAGTAACCACCATTGGTACATATTTCATTTAACTGAAAAACTGTACTTATATTTATAATTCTTCCCCATTCCTGAAAGTTTTTATAAGTATCAAACGTTAACTTATGATGTATATATTCATCAACCTTATTTGGATTTTTTAAAGAAGGATATGTCAATATAAAACTATTTTCTTTCAAATAAACAATTCCAAAGTTTTTAAGAACTGATGTATCATAAACTAAAGGCCCATAAAAATAATCAAAAACACCATCTAAAGAATAAAGGGTTATAGTTTTATTAGTCATATATCTTAAACTATCAACTTTATCAAATTGATTATGCGCCTTAAAATAATTAAGTGCGGAAAAACGATTAACATACATTTCAATATAAGGTATTTTAGCATCTACCATCTCATGCATCTTATTTTCAATCTTATCAAGTAATTCCTTAGAAATATCTACCCCTGTTATTTCACAATATATACCATTTTCTAAAGAATAATTAATTAATATATCAGCACTAGAACCTAATATTTTTTTACTCGCAACAGTTAATAAAAATTCTAAACTTCTAGAATAAATTCTATTACCAACATTTGATGAAATATCATAAAACTCTACTATACTATCAGATACAACTTGTGCATTTAAACCAACTAAAAAATGATTTAATCTAGCCCCTACAATTGGATATTCAAAATCATTTTGAACTTGTTTTGAAACTTCGTAAAGACTGGTTTTAGTATCTAAAACAATATTTTTATCTTTATATTTTAAATTCATGAATGTCACCTACTTTCATATTTTAGATTAGCATATTTATCTAAATTTGTCATGTTTTTTAATGAATAATATTTCTCCTTTACACCTATTATATTAATAGAAGGTGATAATATGAGTTTAATTCCAAGTGTTGTTGAAAAAAATAGTGATGGAGAAAGAGTTTATGATATATACTCAAGATTATTAAAAGATCGAATAATAATATTGTCAGGTGAAATAAATGATAATTTAGCCAACAGTATAGTAGCTCAAATGTTATACCTAGATTCAGTTAATAATGAGCCTATTAATCTATACATAAATTCACCAGGCGGTTCCATCACAGCTGGATTTGCCATTTACGATACAATGAATTATATTGAAAGTGATGTTTCAACCATCTGTATTGGAATGGCTGCAAGCATGGCGGCTTTTCTACTTTCTTCAGGAAAAAAAGATATGAGATATGCCTTACCAAACAGTGAAATAATGATTCACCAGCCATTAGGGGGCGCTCAAGGACAAGCAACAGAAATTAAAATTGCAGCTGAAAGAATCCTAAAATTAAAAGAAAAAATAAACAAGATATTAAGTAAAAATACAAAACAAGATATAAATAAAATTCAAAATGACACTGAAAGAGATTATTTTCTAAGTGCAAACGAAGCACTAAAATATGGACTTATAGATAAAATTCTATAAGTCTATTTAAATGAAACAAAAGGCACTCCTAATTTTTTATAAATACTGGTAGCCCTTGGAAGATGAAGCACTTTAGCAAATATTAAATTATAAAATTCATCAAATAAAATAATAAAACACAAGGTAAAACTAATAGATAAAAACACTTTTTTATTCATGTGATTGGCTAAATAAAAACAAAAAGGCATAACAGCATAAATCAAAAACAAACTAGAAAGGCCAAAAAAAGTAACACTTCTTAAACAAACAAATCCACCAATATTACCAAAATTAAGTATTTCATTATTATAATCCCAGCATCGCATTCCATGACCAATAATATACATTCCAAGTCCCGAAAAATATTCTAAAATACCACAAGAAATCGCACTAACTAAAAATACATAAAAAGGCTTGTCTCTTAACTTATAAGTCAATATAAATACCATAATAGCACCAGTCGCATAAATATTTATCCAAGGTAAAAAATTACCACCTCTCCAATAAAAACTTTTCATACCACCATTGAAAAAATAAAAAATAAATTCATAAAGCCATCCAAAACATCCAGATAAAACAATTACTAATGCAAATATTCCAAGCAATGTTATTCTATCAAAGTTCATATTTTCATCTAAATATTTTCTATAATTTTTCTTCATAAAACATACATCCTTTATATAAAGTAAAAAGAAATTAATTATATAATTTCTTAGTAAGCTTCATTAAATAAATTTAAAATATCCTCTTTTGTAACCTCTCTTGGATTACCACCAGTACAAGGATCAATTAAAGCTTTTTCTGCCATTAAATCAAAGTCTTCCTTCTTTATTTTTTTACCTTCAATTTCACTTAAATGCATTGGTACACCAAGTTTCTTTTCTAAATTCCTAACTGCATTTACAACAGCATCTACGCATTCATCGTCACTTTTATTATTAACATCTAAACCGAATACTATAGCCATTGCTCTAAAGCGATTTTTACAAGCTTTACTGTTCCATTTTAAAACATAAGGTAAGAAAAGTGCGCAAGCAATACCATGAGCGATATCATAAGTTGCCCCTAATTGATGTGCCATTGAATGAACAATGCCAAGTCCAACATTTGAAAATCCCATACCAGCAATATATTGACTAACACCCATATTAATCATAGCTTGCTTATCTTTATTAACAGCATTTTCCAAATTATAATACGTCATACACATAGACTTTAAATGAAACATATCACTCATATCCCAATGTGCTTTTGTAATATAACCTTCCATAGCATGTGTCAAGGCATCAAGGCCAGTAGCGGCTGCAGTCAATTTTGGCATGCCAGCCATTAATTCCATATCAACAATTGATAAAATAGGAATGTCATGTGGATCTACACATACTCTCTTTACAGTGTTTTTTTCATCAGTAATAACATAATTTATCGTTACCTCAGCAGCTGTACCAGAAGTTGTTGGCAAAGCAATAATTGGTAAACATGGATTTTTCGTATCTACTGCACCCTCTAAAGAATTTATATCATAAAACTCAGGGTTCTTAATTACAATAGCTATACACTTTGCTGTATCAATAACGGAACCACCACCAACGGCTACTATTGCGTCAGCCTTAATCTTTTTACAAAAATCAATACCATTTTGACAATTAGTTATCGTCGGATTAGGTTTAACATCAGAATAGACCTCATAGTCTATATTACCCTCTAATTCTTCAGTTACCATATCAGTCACACCACATTTTTTTAAAGTCTCATCAGTAACAACCAATATTTTTTTAAATCCTCTTTTTTTTATCTCAGGAGCCAAATTTTCTCTAGCTTTCCATCCAAAATAAGATGTCTCATTTAAAATTATTCTATTTGACATATAACCATCCCCTATTCTTATTACATTATACCATTTATAAAATAAATTTTTTATAAATTTTAAATATCTTTACAATATTATGTAAAGACTATTTAATTTTTTTTAAAACAAAATATTTACAATCGTATGCCCCATTTTTTTTAATATAATCTTCTAAAACATTAATATCATTAATTTTTTTAAACATTTTATTATTTTTATCACAAAATCCTTTTAATCTTAATTTTCCATAAGACCAATCGCCTAATATGTAATCATAATCATCAAAATATGATGTATATTTTTCATTTAATGCATCCAAGTTAAAGCCATCTTTATAATTCTTTATTACCTCATAATCATTTTCGTTAATCTTTATTTTTTCCATATAAATCCCCCTTAATTATTTGGAATACTTATTGAAGAAGTATTCAAATTTCCATAATAACTAGGAACATTCCCAGTAACCATTTTCATAGCAATTGGTACTTTTGACTTCAAAACTATATCTTTACTATAAAAAGGTAGTATAATTTGCTGCGACATTTTTAAATTTACATAAACTTTTATTAATGCATTATTAATTCCATAATTTTCAATTTCAGTTTTTATATTACTAACTACATCTCCTGTCAAAGCTAATTTTATTGGAATCTGATTACCAAAATTTGAAAATATTGGATTATTAAAAATAAAGCCAGTATTCAAGTAAAATATTATTCCTTTTTTCAAATTCTTTTTTTCATATGTATCTAATAAACCAGCTTTATACTCCATTTTATCTATTTGACCCATTTCAATATATTTTAAATTCTTTTGAATGCTTTTAGTGGCTTGAACTAAATAAGAATTTACTAAATTTGTATTTAAGTCAATAGACTTAATTTCATTATTTTTATCATATACTATATTAAATATTTTATCAACATCTATTTGCTTTGAAATATATTTATCAACTGCTTCATTAACAATAATACTAGAAAATTTTTTTGCTTCAATACTTCCATATTTAAATATGGAAGGCATTATTGCCTTTTTTATATAGCAAAAAATAAAATAAATAAAAATTAAAAGCAATATAATAAAAAAAGCAATCAAATTAACCAATTTTACGTGTAATAATTTTTTACTTTTTTTCAAATGTATTTTATTCATATTACATTATATTCAAAGAAAATTTACTTATTATATAAACAATTTTGAACTAATTTTATTTTATTATCTTCTATATTATATATTTGATAACAAGCATCTAAAGTAGGATTATCTAAAACATTTCTATTAACTATTATTTCATATTTATTGTCTTCATTTATATCTATTATATCCGTTATACCATATGACGTTGCTGAATCTACTTTCTTATCCAAAACCTTTCCATCCTTTACATAAAATAAATATGAATATGATTTATAATCTTCTGCAATTAATGAAAATGTAGATGTCAAATATAGTGCTTCCATTTTACCATCACCATCAAAATCATACAAATATTTTGTCAATGAACCTTTAATTTTTTTTTCGGCATTTTGATTTTCATATTTAATATTATTATCAAGCACTATATCATCACTAGTACTATAACTACTTATAATATAATTAACTGGTTTTACCTTTATATTTCCGCTATAAGCTAATCTAAAATCATCATTACTTACCTGATTGTAATTGTCATCAAATAAATACCATTTAAATTTATTATATTGTACATTAGTTGCCGTAAATTCGTCCATATTATTATATCCAATAAATTTATGACTACCAAACTCTTCTTTAAATTCCGTCTCCTGATACCACTTTCCACCTTTTTCATGCCAAATAATTGATTTATTTATTATCAAAAAATTATTTGAATTAACTTTATTGCTATTTCCCACTAAAAGTGCGAATACAATATATATTCCGACGAAAATAACAGCAAAAAATACAAATTTAATATATTTTTTCATCCTTTTATTTTTCATAAGCTCCTCCTACCATAATTATATAAACAGAATAAACTGTTGTCAATCTATGATAAAAGGAAAACTATTATGTTTTCCTTAACCTTTTAAAAGTTTATTTTTTCTAAATAATATACATGATACAAATGACACAAATATTAAAACAATATAATAAATTACTGGATCATTTGTATTTGGATTTTCCTCTTTTAAATTATTCTTTATAATAAAATTAGTTTCATTAAATGTATTATTTTTATAAGTTATTTTTAAACTATGTGTTCCTTCTTTCAAAGTATTTAAGTAGTCTTTATCTAAAATTATTTTTTTATCAATAATTTTAAAATACTTACTATCCAAAACATTATTATTAATATATATATTACTAATCATATTACTTGGTGCATTCAATTCAAATTCTAAAGAATTATTTTTAAATATCTGATCAGCACCATTTATAATTTCATATTGTTTTGCTTTAAATGTAGCCGATATATTTACATTCCAATTTTCTTCTGTAAATTTATAAACATTTGTTTTTATTTTTGTATAATTTAAATATTCTCCATTAGAATTAAGAATGTATAATTTATCAAGTTCATATCCTTCATCTGGATAAACACTAATAGTTGAATCATTCTTATTATATTTAACTTCGCCACTGTTAAATTTTTCCGAATTAGTTATATCTAAAGCAGCTAGCTGAATTACTGGTCTTATTCCAGATACATCATTTGCAACTCCAATCTTATTTTCAGAGTTAATATAATAATTATATCCTTCATTATAACCATCTTTTAACCAATAAGTTGTATTTGCATATAACGAGGCATTTTTATCGTTAAAAGCTGTTGTAATCGAATACGTACTGTCTGCAACAAAATGAGTTAATGAATAAGCTTCTTCAGCATCCTTTTTACTCAAATAATTAATTGATAAAATATTATATCCACTATTAAATATTCTATCTTTATAATCTTGAAAATATACGGTTGCTGTTTTATAAGAAACTCTACCATAATTTGGTGTTGAATCATCAACCCAGGCTCTAATAGAAGAATCTTGAGTTCCAATTTTTTTAGTTTGATTATAATAATATCCAACATTTAAATTATAATTGGCTAAATAATAATTGGTATTATCTTCTCCCTTTTTAAGGAATGTAAAACATTGCTTTAAATTATCAATCATTAAACATAAATCATTTTTAGATGATGATATATTTTGTGGTTTTACATAATTAATATTAATTCCATTCAAATATTTTGTTTGAACTTTTACAACTGGTCTTATTCCAGAATATCCATCTGCTTGTTTATCTATTGTATTATTTGAACCGTTAATAAAATATCTGCTTGAAGAATCATACATATCATTAAGCCAATAAGATGTATTTCCATATTTATCACTATTATATTTATATGCCATATTTTCAGTTGATGATGTCAATAACAAATAATTTATAGCATCTTCTCTTGATAATAAGGAAACATTTTCAACATTTAAATTATAATTATTTTTTAATTCATTTTTATAATCATTTAACCAAGTGTTTAAATTATTTGTCATTTCTTCTTGCGTTACAGGACCATAATTTTCTACATCGTAACCTACCCAGGCTCTAATAGATGGTGCTGTTATACCTATATTTACATCAGAATTTGTTTTATATGTACCAACATTTAAATTATACTTTGAAAATAAATAAGTATATTTACCTTCATTTTTTAAAACATAAAACTGCTGTGTAACATTAAAATCAGATGCTCCAGTTTTATAAACTACCGACACTTCATCGCCAACATTAACCGAATTAGAATTATCACTATCATGCCATACAATATTAGAAGTATTGTTAATTGTTTCGGCAATTACATTACATGAAAAAAACGTAAACAATAATATCATTAAAAATAAATATTTCACTTTCTTCATCTTCATATCCTCCCCTATCATAATAATAACATATATCTTTTATAATGTAAATTTTTATAATGACTGCTAAATAAAACACATAATTTTAAATTTTATGTGTTTTTTATAATAAATTAAAGTTCATTAGCAATCTGTTTAAATTCTTCACCACGTTGTTCAAAATGTTCATATTGATCCCAACTCGCACATGCAGGACTTAGCAAAATAGTATCCCCTTCATCAGAAATATTATAAGCAGCTTTTGTAGCTTCCTCAATACTATCAACTACAGTAACATCAATATTATTTTTCAAACAAAATTCTTTTATTCTTTCCTTTGTCTGCCCAAAACAAACAACATGTTTAACACAATTTAAATAAGGCTTTAAAGGTTCAAAACTATGACCTCTATCTAATCCGCCTAAAAGTAAAATAACATTATTTTTGAATGATTTTAAAGCAATAATAGTAGAATCTACATTAGTTGCCTTTGAATCATTATAAAATTCTCTCCCATTTTTCCTAGTAACAAATTCTAATCTGTGCTCAACACCAGCAAAATTGTTTAAAACCTCTTTAATAACTAAATTAGAAACTTCAAATTGTTTACTAACTAATATTGCTGCCATAATATTTTCATAATTATGCATTCCTTTTACTCTTATATCAGAAAGTTCGACAACCTTTTCACCTTTGTAAACAATGAAATCATTTTTAATACATATATCTGCATCACTTTCAGAAGAAAAATATAATTTCCTGCTATTTAAATTTAAGGTTCTTTTATACACTTCTTCATCGGATTTATTTAAAATAGCAATGTCATTACTATTTTGATGATTAAATATGCGTAGCTTAGTATTTTTATAATTATCGTAATTACCAAAATGATCTAAATGAACGGGACATAAATTAGTTAAAACCGCAATATCAACCTTAAACTTATCAAAATTAGCTAATTGATGTGAAGAAATTTCAATAACTAAAATATCACCTTCATTAATATCGTCAATTTGATCACATAAAGGATAACCAATATTACCAGCTAAATGAACTGGTAATTTAGCCATCTTTAAAATATCATATATAATTGTAGTTGTTGTTGTTTTGCCATTTGACCCAGTTATTCCAACAATTTTTACATTAGGTAAATATCCATAAGCAACTTCTAGTTCAGTAACTACAGGAACGTCATATTCATTTGCCTTTAAAATAACGGGATGATCCAACCTAACACCAGGATTTTTGACAACCAAGTCATAACTATCATCAAAAATATCTTCTTGTTTTTTAGTTATAATTACATTAACACCCAAGTCATTTAAATTTGAAATAATGTCTTTGTCATCACACTTAATATCAGTAACTAATACTTGATTATCTTTAGCAAGAAGCCTAGCAACACTAACACCACTTTTCCCCATTCCTAAAATAAATATTTTTTTATTATTATACATAATTTTCTTCCTCTCAAAAAGGTTTAATTAAAACCTTTTCATTATTCTATTTATTTCACTTTCTAGTTTTGATTTCATTACACAATCAGCAAATCCGTCTTGAAGATAATGAAGTTTAATAAATTCCTTATTGTCATTGATTAAAACAACTACAGGTATATTAAATTTCTTATTGTTCTTTAATTCTTTTAAAACTTCTAACGCACTATAAGTAGATGTTTCATCATCCAACAATATTAAATCATACTTGACATTAGAAGAAATCTTTTCAATACAATCTCTACCAAACAAAGAACCACTTACATCAGCATCATGAGCTTCTAAATATGTTGTTATTCTAGCAAGTTCTTTAGCATCATCGTCTACAACCATAACTTTTTTATTTTTATAAAGAGTTTGTTCATAATTTTCAAGTTTCTTAGATATTTCTGTTTCTTTTGTTTCAACGATTTTTTGATCTAAAACTATATTAACAGTGGTGCCCTTACCTTCTTCACTCTTAACCATCATATTACCGCCTAAAAGTGTAACTAATTTTTTAACTTCCTTTAATTTTAATATTTCACCATCACGATTATGCAGATTAATTTTAGAAAGTTGTTCACTATTTAAGCTTAAAACTTCATTAACGGTTTCAATACTCATACCTCCGCCAGTATCAGTAATATCAACAATTAAACGGCAAATACCATATTTAACAAGTCCATTTACGGACATAACAATTTCACCAGATGTAGTATGTTCTTTAGCGTTATTTAAAACTGAATTTATAACTTGCTTTAACTTAATCGAATCACCATACAAATAACTTGGTATTGCCTTACTCATTTCAAAAGTAAATTTAATATTTTTATTCAAGTCATTTTCAAAACGATATTCAACTTCTTTAAAAAGATTAACAGGATTATATCTACTATCATATATTTTTAATGTTCTAGTGTTCATATTTGAAACATCTAAAGCGTCATTTATTAAATAATCAACATCAACAGATTTATTATTAATTTCTTTAGCAGACATTTTCAAATCAGAAATATTATCAAATTCTTCCATATTTTTACTAATTTCAATTATTTCTTTTGCAGGTCTTTTAATATCTTGCGTCATTTTAAATAGGAAATTAGAGGTGTCCTCATTAGCCTTTTCAATCAATTTTTTATTTTTATAAAGTTCGCTTAACAACTGAATCTCAGGATTTTCAATAGTAAAATACATAAGACAACAAGCTAAACTTTCAACCGCAACAGTAATAACTAAACTTTGATTTATCATTTGAATAATTATCATAATAATACCTAAAACAAGAAAAAGCCAAATAGGAATTGATTTTTTTACATCAATGCTATTATGTTTAATAATTAATATTAAAGTCATTAAAATACTTAAAACCATTGAATAAACAAATGTAATATTAGTAGCTAAACCGTGAACATAATAAACAGAGTCCATAGCATTTCTATATAATTCAAAAGGTGATAAAACAATAACAATAGATATTATGATAGAAACAGCAACAGTCAAAAAGGTCAATTTATTGTTATCTTTAAATGTTATTTCAATCAAATATAAAAACATTAATGATATCCAAACAACAAAATATACGGGTAAGGCCTTTAAAATTAAATTACTAATAATAATTGGTATAACATCATATTTTTCTGATACAAATGAACAAAGCAATTGTAAAAAAAGGCCAATCAAATTAGATATAAGCATTGCGGCATATATTTTTTTTTCTTTACTATTTATATTCATCTTTTTAAAATATAAATATGAAATACCTATTACATAAAAAATACTAAAAAGAATTAAAAAAGTTAAGTTAGTTAAAACCATATCATCACACCTTTACTATAAACATTGTACCAGATTTCTAATAAAAAGTCATTTAATCAAAGAAAAAATACAAAATAAAAATGCTGAATTTATAGGAATATAAATATTCAGCACATTTAATTAATGATTTAATGTTAATTTTTTTGTCTTAGTAGGAACATATTCACCCATGTAAATAAATCCCTCATCTTCTTCTTTCATTTTAAATAAATCTCTTTTACTTCCCTTTGTATAAGGAAAACTCTTTCTAATTTTAAAAACGGTAGGAACCATATACTTGTTTTCAGTTACTTCATAAATATAATCTTGAATTTTCTTTAACTCATCATTCAAGCTATCTTCAGTTAATGATAAAGCAAATTCATCTGTAAAAATGATATGAGCAAGTAAGTTATTAGAATTATCTTTTTCCATGCCAAATACTTCACACATTTTAATTTCATCAAGATTCATAATAGTATTTTCAACCTCAAAATTATATATTTTATGTCCATTAATAATAGAATTATCACTATCTCTACCTAAAATAAATAATTCACCATTTTCATCAATATATCCAATATCTCCAGTGCGATTCCATTTAATGCCATCTTCGTCAACATAAAAATATGATTTAGTCTTTTCTGGTTCTTTAAAATATTCAAGCATACCGCATGGGGTATGGGCATAAATTTCACCAGGTTCATAATAAGATAATTTATTTTTGTTTTCATCAAAAGCATTAATCAAAACTCCAGGAAGTGGAATACCTACAGAACCATTTTCATGATTAACCTTCTGTGTCTGAGAAGTTATAGCAGCACCACATTCACATTGTCCATATGCAGCACCCATTTTGGCTTTGCTGCCATGTTTTTCGAAAACCTCATTTATTTGTCTTGCAACATCAGGGCTTAAATACTCCCCACCTTCAAATGGATAATTAAAATGAGATAAATCACTATTACCAACCAACTCATCATATAAAAATCCTTCAAACATGCTAGTAGTACCAACAACATAGTTAGGTTTATTTTTTATAATATTTTTAACAAACACTTCACGATCAACTCTTGGATCCATAAATACAGTTGTTCCATAAGCCAATGGAAGATGAAGACAAGTTATTAACCCAGTAGAACACCACATAGGAATAATTTGATAAAATTTTTGTTTCCTAGTTAAATCAACACCTAATGCAGGATAAGATTGAATTGAATTTTGAATACTATCATTCGAAAGTAAAACTCCCTTTGGTGATTTGCTAGTAGATGCACTTGTACACATCATTGTAACTGGCATGTTAGGTTCATACTCAACAGTATCAGGTACAGCACGTTTTCTACCATCTTTGATGAAAGAATTCCAATAAAGTTCATTGCTTCCTTTTTCAAGTTTATATTTTTTTGCAAATAGACCTAATATAGATGAATTTAAAGTTGGTACAATAACCACATTTTTAACACATGATTTTTTGATAGCATCTTTAATTTCACCATAAAAACTATCCATTACAATCAAAATATCGCTTTCGCAATCCTCAATTCTTTTAATTAAATTTTCATTAGAACCAAAGAAAGGAGTTATCATATTTGAAATTGCCCCTATCTTTGAAAGAGCATAAAAGCTATATGCCGTTTCAGGTAATCCAGGCATACAAATAGTAACAAAATCGCCTTTTTTTACCCCATATTCCTTAAACGACTTTGCAGCAGAATCTACATTATTAAAAAAACTACGATAACTAATTTTAGACTTAAAAAATTCTAAAGCAATATCCTTTGGATAATCAATATTATTATGAACAATTTCTTGATACACAGTTCTTGTGTTTTTTAAACCAGAAATATATCCTTCATAATATTGTTCCCAAGGTTTATCAATACAAGGATAACCTTGAAAGTTTTCTTGATTACGTTCCAATTTTAAACGTGTAACATTAGACAAAGCACTAGTTATTTTTAAATTTTCTATTGTCATACTATCCCCCCAAAAAAAATACGCCCTTAATATAACACGATTATTCTTATTTTTCAACATTTTTCACAATAAAATAGAAATAAGTATTTTCTTTTAACACTCAAACATATATTTATCAATTATTTTTTGTAAAATTTAAATTCTTTTACTATTTTGACTTTATCATCCAAAGTCCATTTTTTATGTCTACCTATGAAAAAATACTCCAAGTTTTTTCTAAATATATTTTAACGCATCTACATGTTTCTTTTTATTTAATGTAAACTTCAAGGGCATTATAATCTTACATATACTCTTTTATTTTAGCTTTTTTCTTGTTTAAAAACTCAATATTTTTATTAACAAAATAAATCTGATACTCTTTATCCGCAATCCTAACTTTTTTTACCAAGCTAGGGATACATACTCCAAGTGCAAAAGCTCCAGCGCCAGATAGTAAGCATCCGTCATATCCTACACCATTTAAACAAGAATATGCCATAACTGACAATTGAGCACCTACCCCAATTATGCACTGATGTGATAATTTAATTGGTTTATATTTTACTTTTTGTATTTCTGTTTCTAATCTTTTTTTTAATTTTATTTCTTCGTAAAGTATCATATTAATGTTTTCTGGTCTACTATAAAAATCATTACGCATATTTTCACCTCAAACTATTTTTTTAAATTTATAGCATCTTTTCTAGATAAATTTAATCGTCCCTTTTTATCATATCCTAATGATTTAACTAAAATTTCATCGCCAACTTTAACTAAATCAGAAGGTTTTTCAACTCTTTTAGAATCTAATTGTGAAACATGTACTAATCCTTCACATCCTGGCCATAATTCTACAAAACAACCAAAGTCTTCAACTTTAACAACCTTACCCGTATAAATTACATTATCTTCAACTTCTCTAACGACATTATTAATTCTATTAGCAGTTTCTTCAATAACATCTTTATCAGTATGATATATAACTACTCTACCATCATCTTCTAAATCAACCTTAACAGCATTAATATCATTCACACTATTAACATGACTAGATTCTAAAATAATCTTAGTAATCATATCTCCACCTTTACCAATAACATCTTTAATCTTATCTGGATTAATCATAAATGTCATCACTTTAGGGGCATATTTACTAACCTCATCTCTTGGACTATCAATCGCGCCAAGCATAACTTTTAAAACTTCTAACCTAGCTTTTTTTGCTTGTTTCAAAGCCTCTTTTAATATATCTTTAGTTATACCTTTAATTTTAATATCCATCTGCAAAGCACAAATACCATCTTTAGTTCCAGCAACCTTAAAATCCATATCTCCTAAATGATCTTCCATTCCTTGAATATCAGTTAAAATAGTATAATCATCACCTGCGGTAATTAGACCCATAGCAATTCCTGCAACAGGGGCTTTTATAGGAACACCAGCAGCCATTAAACTCATACATCCCGCACAAATACTTGCTTGTGAAGATGAACCATTACTTTCTAATATTTCAGAAACAACTCTAATAGTATATGGAAACTCTTCTTCAGATGGAATTACTTGTAATAATGCCTTCTCGCCAAGTGCTCCATGGCCAATTTCTCTTCTACCAGGTGCTCCATATCTTCCAGTTTCACCAACAGAAAACTGAGGAAAATTATAATGGAGCATAAATCTCTTAGAATCTTCTAAACCTAGACCATCCAATATTTGATGTTCTCCTAAAGCCCCTAACGTAGTTACAGATAAACTTTGAGTTTGCCCTCTTGTAAATAAGGCAGAGCCATGAGTTCTAGGTAAAAAATCAACAGAAGCAGATAATGGTCTAATCTCATCCATAGCTCTTCCATCAGCTCTTACCTTTTCTTTAACCACAATATTTCTAAATAAATCATACTCTATTTTACCATATATAATATTTACTTTAGCAATCAACTGAGCTAATTCATCAGACTTCATACCTTCATTTTCTTCTTTATATTTATTAATTAAATTTTCTTTAATTTCATCTAATTTATTATATTTTTCTAATTTATCTTTTATCCTTAAAGCTTTATCAATATCTTTTTCAATTAAATCAGTAACTTCATTTTTTAATTCTGAAGAAATTTCTAATTTTTCATATTCCATTTTTTCTTTGCCAATTTCTTTTATAATATCATTTTCAAATTGAACAAGTTTTTTCAAAGCTTCATGACCAAACATCAAAGCCTCTAACATATCATCTTCCCTAACTTCTTTAGCAGATGATTCTACCATATTAATAGCATCAAAAGTACCCGCAACAGTTAAATCAATATCAGAATTTAATGTCTCTGAGGCAGTTGGATTAATAACTAATTTACCAGCAACTCTACCAACCTTAACACCAGCAACTGGACCATTAAATGGAACCTTACTAATTGAAGTGGCTAAAGAAGAAGCAAATAAAGCAGTAAGCTCAGGCGAATTATCAGGATCAACCGATAAAATAGTATTAACTATTTGTACCTCATTTCTAAAATCTTCAGGGAAAAGAGGTCTCATAGGTCTATCTATCATACGAGCTGCAAGTGTAGCAGCTTCACTAGGTCTGCCTTCTCTTTTAATAAATCCTCCTGGAATTTTACCAACAGAATATAATTTTTCTTGATATAAAACCATTAAAGGAAAAAAATCAGAAAGTAACTTAGCTTCCTTACCAACAACTACTGTAGATAAAACAACTGTATCACCATATCTAACAATAACAGCACCATCCGCCTGTTTAGCAACTTCACCAGTCTCAACAATTAATTTTTTTCCAAAAAAATCTAATTCAAATGTTTTTTTCATATATCCTCCCATAAAAATGACACTCTAAAAAGAGTGTCTACTATTATTTTCTAAGTCCTAAACTTTTAACAACTTCACGATATCTTGTAACATCCTTCTTCATTAAATATTTAAGTAAACTTCTACGTTTACCAACTTTTTTAAGAAGACCACGACGTGAATGATAATCATGAATATGTGTTTTTAAGTGTTCAGTTAATTCTTTGATTTCTTCAGTTAAAATAGCAATTTGAACTTCTGCTGAACCAGTATCTTTTTCACCTCTGGCATACTTTTTAACTAAAGTTTCTTTTTGTTCTTTACTTAAAGCCATAATATCCTCCTTTATATAAATACGCTTAAATCTAAGAAAAAAAGATGGAGTTCTTTTAATCTTTGAAATAAGTACAATAATAATATACATGAGTTTACTAAAAAAAGCAAGAAAATCAAAAGAAATTTTAAAAAATTTCTTGTTTTATATTTATGATTAAACTTTCCTTTATTAACGACATATAACTTAAAAGCATACATATAATAACGATAATTAAACATAGTACAAAACTTACAGTTAAAAGCTTATAATCAAAAATAGATAAATTTAGTTTAAATACACCGCCAAGATTATTATAAAAAAACTTAAATACAAGTAAAATAAACGGTAAAGTATAAATAAAAGCTTTAAATGTAATAATAAAACATTCTAAGCATAACAATTCAACGATATTAACATTTAAAAAGCCTAATGCTTTTAAATTTGCAAGTTCTCTTTTTCTAAACTTAATATTAGCCGATACAATATTAAAAATAGTTGTAACGCATATTAAAATTATTAAAACTATAATTAAATAAATAAATACTTTAATCAATAAAACAATATTTGAAATAATCTGTTTAGCTTTTTTTACATTACTATAAATTAAATCCGCATTGTTTTCATTAGCATAATTATTTAAAAATACATCAAGATTACTTGAAGCAGTTTTAAAATAACCAATGGTATCATAATTTGAACAAAATTTAGAAAAATTATTATTATCTAAATTCAAAATTACAATATCACTTTTTAATAATGATTTAAATCCAAATGGTATTTTATTGGTTAAAGAAATAGATAATTTTTCGTCATTCAATATAACATTATTCAATTTGTTAAAAGGAATATAATTATTTTTAACCATTAAATTGTTTTCACTTTTTACCTCAAAAACAAAATTAATTAATTCATTACCTCCTAAATTAGTTATTAAAGCATTACTCACCTTTTGGTTTTTATTAAACTTATCTTTAGCTATTTGAATCTTTCCATTACACGAATTGTATATAACAGCCTTACTAGAAGCCAATTTTTTATCAATATCTTTAACTACATCAATATCTGCCTTTACTAATAAATCATATTCTGGAAGAATAACATAATCATTAATTATTTTAAAAGTATATTGCATAAACGAAAAAAAGCTATTAAAAAGAAATAAAAGAATAAATAAGCATATAATTAAATTTCTATAATTATGCTTCTCGCGTTCGTAATTTATAAGAGAATAATTAAAAACAAAGTTTTTACTAAAATCATATTTATTTATATAATTATTTTTTATAGGATTGTATAAATCAACAATCTTATATTTATTTAAATTTCTAAGTGGTAATAAAGATGACAAAAAAACAATTAATATTATAAAAAAAAATGGTATTAAAATAAAATCGAAATAAATAGATAATTTTAAACTTCCTTTAAAAAATTCATATAAAAACAAATTAATAAACTTTATTGAAAAAATATTCATAACTATACTTACCAAAAATCCAACTATTATGCCAATCAATCCAACAATAATTCCTTGAAAAAAATAAATTTTATATAAGCACTTATTATCAGCACCACTTACTTTAAGTAAAAATATATCTCGCTTTTGCTTTACTAAAGAAATATTAAAAGAATTATAAACAATAAAAAACACAGCCAGCGATAAGATTAAAACAATTAACATTATTATTTTCTTAAATATATTTAATAAATTATCATTATCAGTAACACCGTATAAAGAAAGCAATTTTGTATTATAAATAATCTCTAAGCATTGATTTTTTTCACAAATATTTTCAGTATAATTATATACGTTTTTTATATTTTTAAATCTTATATAATACTCATTTTTCTTCTTTATGCTCAAAATTTGTTTTTTATCTATATTATTTATATTACCAACTATTTTTACATGATAATTTCCAACATTTTTTTTTACGTCGCCTATCATAAAGGTTCTAAATGAAGAAAATAAAATACCAATACTAAAAAGTAAAACACTTGATAAAATAATCCCCATAACCATAGTAATAGTTTGTTTTTTATTTTTTTTTAAAAATTTAATGCTTATCATTAATAATATCCTTTTCTATCTTACCATCTGACATAGTTATTATTCTATCAGCATAACAAGTTAAAGAAGTGTCATGAGTTACCATAATAATAGTTTGCTTATATTTTTTATTATAAAACTTTAATAATTTCATTATATATTTACTATTTTTACTATCTAAAGCTCCAGTTGGTTCATCAGCTAAAACCAATTTAGGACGATTAATTAAAGCTCTAGCAATAGCAACTCTTTGTTGTTCACCACCTGATAAATCATTTGGTAAATAATCTTTTTTACCATTAAGTCCTAATTTATTTAATAAATTATTGATTTTTTCTTCATTTATCTTTCTTTTATCAAATAAAGCCGGTAAAATGATGTTTTCAAAAACATTCAAAACAGGAATTAAATTATAAAATTGATATATAATTCCAATATACTTTCTTCTAAAAATAGTCAAATTTTTATCATTTAATTTATAAATATCTGTATTATTAACCAAAACAGTTCCACTTGTTGGAAGATCTAATCCCCCGATTAAATGTAAAAGAGTACTTTTACCACTCCCACTTTTACCTGTTATAACAACAAATTCACCCTTTTTTATTTTAAAATTAATATTGTCTAATGCATACAATTCATCAGTTCCATTTTTATATTTTTTTGTTAGATTTATAATGTTCAATATTTCCATTTTAACCCCCTCACTTATTAATATACGACGTAAAATTGTAAATTCCTGCAAAAAAACAAAAAAAGGGACTGTAATGAAATTATTTTATTTCATTACAGTCCCTAACAATATTCTCTAAAATATTTTTTGCCTTTATCAGAGACTATATAATTTGAATCATTTTTTAATATCAACTTATATTCTACTAATTTGTCAAACGATTTTAACCATAGTTTACTTACATCATCATTCTTTAAAGCTATTTTATAATTACCTATCTTAATCAATTTATCATTTTTAATCAAAAGACAATTTTGTTTAATAGCTTTTT
>CAVKUP010000011.1:0-1789 GCA_963659735.1 bacterium | reverse complement strand
CTTTTCTCATTTAATTTTATTTTTTTTTCAACATTATCAAAAGAAATAGAAAAATCCATATCATTTAAATTTAAAGTTAACAGGTCATCTTCATTCCTATTACTCTTTGTAAGCATACCCATTATTATCAATCCTTTCCCCATAAAATATTATAATACAATTATATTTTTTTGTCATTTACATATTATATTAATAGGTGATAACATGAAAAAATTATTAAAAAATATAGCAATACCATTAATTATGGGTATCTTTATAGGAATAATTATAAGTCCATTTATGAATTATCAAAATATATCAAAGCCTTCATTTTCACCACCAGGAATCATTTTTCCAATTGTATGGACTATTTTATACATCTTAATGGGTATAAGCTTTTATTTACAAAATAATAAAAGCAAAGAAATATACTATACAAATTTAATCATAAATGGTATTTGGCCAATTATTTTCTTTATATTTAAATGGTATTTATTAGCATTAATTTGGATTATAATATTACTAATAATTGTCATAATAATGATTTATAAATTTTACAAGGTAAATAAAATATCAGCATATATTAATATACCATACATAATATGGTTATTATTTGCATCTTACTTAACATATGGCATTTACATACTTAATTAAAACAGAAAAATACTAACTTCTTTTAGAAATTGATATTTTCTATATTAAATTTTGAATTATGAAAGTCTGAACAAATTTTACAAGGTTGTGAGTATCTTAGAAAAAAATGAATTTACAGAAAATTAAAGATGCTGGTATTATTTGGTGGATGTAGTCAACTTTGGTATGTACAAAATTGGTTAAAATGTTACAAAAAATAAAGTTGTACGCAACTTTTTTGGAACAAAAAAGCTCTTACTTTTTCCTTTATTTATAAGGATTTGTAAGAGTTTTTATGTTCTACAACTGTCAAACTTAAGATTATACTATAAATATTTTAATCAGCATTAAGTTTAACACGACCTTATGAAAATAAATCATAACAATTTTTTAAATCAATTCTAGTGTAACCTAAAGGGGTTTTATGAGGAATATGTTCTGCTTTAATTGCATCAGCAAGTCCAACTTTTGTTCTTTCGCTTGTTTTCTCAATTTTTTGGTGGCTAACTGATGTTAAAATGCGACTTATCATTTTACCATTTGCACTAGTGGTATTAATATCATCATTCGCACAGTCTAAATGTGTTTCGTTTTCTTCTAAAATTTTTAAAATATTTTCCTTGTCATAAACAGGGCGTGTAAGTCTATCTAGTTTTAAAACTACTATGGTGTTACATTTTCTATTTTTTATATCTTGCAATAATCTTTCAAATTTCGGACGTTTATTATTCCTGCAACTTTTTTCACATCATCATACATTGATTATCATCTTTTTTTCTTATTTTCAAAAAAAGAGGAATCAAAAACTACTAGTTAAACACTAACAGTATTTGACTTTTCCTATAAAACATTTACTACTAATTTTAAAGTATCAATAAATTGTTCTTTCTTCAATTAATAATAAAAAATACCAACTTCTTTTAGAAATTGATATTTTCTATATTAAATCCAAGACTATAAAAGTCTGAACAGATTTTCCAATGGTGCGGTAGTTAAGATAGTCCGAAACCATCACAACAAATAAATAAACAATTTAATTCTATAACCATTATACCACGACTTTAATTAATTTTAATAAATTATTTTATAAAAATGAAAAAGACCTAAGGCTTCAAAAGTTTCGGTTGTATTATAAATAGTGTTGGTGAGTGTAAATCACTACACTGTTTTTATTAAA
>CAVKUP010000010.1:0-31855 GCA_963659735.1 bacterium | reverse complement strand
TTTCATGGGAATGTATTTTAAATAAAAGAAATGATTTTAAAAAGGCCTATGACAATTTTGATATAAATAAAGTAATTAATTATAATGAAAGCAAAATAAATGAATTATTAAATAATAAAGAAATTATAAGAAATAAATTAAAAATTAAAGCCAGCATTAATAATGCAAAAATATTTAAAAAAATGCAACATGAATTTGGTAGTTTTTATAACTATATAAATACATTTACAAATAATCAAATAATTTATGAAAATGGTAAAACTACTAATAATCTATCAAATGCTATTTCTAAAGATTTAATTAAAAAAGGCATGAAATTTGTAGGATCTACTACTATATACGCATATCTACAAGCAACGGGTTTTATCTATTCACATGATGAGGAATGTTTTATGTATAAAAAAAGTTGATTTACTTTTTAATTAATTTAGATTATAATTTCTATTAGGAGGAATTTATGTGAAAAAATTATTTGGAGGAGTCGATTTAACGTGGAAGAAATTAATAATATTTGCTCTTTTATCAGCACTATATACCGCTATTATGGCTTTATTGCCACCTTTAAAAAATACGTCATTTCATGATATTGCAGTAACCTTTGAAGTATGGATTTTATTTGGTATGATTATTATCATGAATAGTAAATCAGCCAAAGGTTCTGCCCTAAAATGTTTTGTATTCTTTTTAATAAGCCAACCACTTGTATATTTAATTCAAGTACCTTTTAATAAATTAGGCTTTGGAATATTTAATTATTATGGTTACTGGTTTAAATGGACCATACTTACTATACCAATGGGATTTGTAGGTTATTATATGAAAAAAGAAAAATGGTATAGCGTATTATTATTAACATTTGGTATTTTGTTTATAGGCTTTGGTTCTTATGAATTTTATTTAAAAGAAACAATATTTAACTTTCCATATCATTTATTAACCACACTATTTTGTTTAATAACAATGCTTTTATATCCAATATACATATTTAATAATAAAAAAATTAAAACAATATCATTTATAATAAGTATTTTAATTGTTATAGGATTAACAATCTTTGCATTTGCCCATAAAAAAGTTTATGATGCAACGCTTTTAGCGAGCGGTAGTAGAAACATTGTTCTTAATGAAAAAAGTAAAGTATACTTAGAAGATAATTTGGGAAAAGTTTATATTAAATATGAAAACGGATTTGAAGATTATGTCTTAAATGGCGAATTTACAAAAGCAGGTAAAACTAAATTAACAATTATTGATGCAAATAATAAAAAAACAGTATTTAATCTTACTGTAAAAAATGATGATTTTGATTTAAAAAAGATAAAATAATTTATGAAAAATAATATAGTTAAAATATTTTTGATGATACTTGGGATAGGAATTTTAGACTTTGGGATTATTACTGAAATAGATGGAATAGGTAGATTTGCTATGATTTTATTTGGAACATTATTTTCAGTAATTGCTTGTATAATTCCATTTAAAAAATAATATTTAGTTAATTAAAATTGTGACTTATAAAAAATATAGATTTTTAAATATTTATCTATATTTTTATTTTTTCAATTATTGAGTATTTTATAAAAATTATCATATTAAAAAAGGATTTTAAGAATTTATATCGTATCTTATATATAGAAAGTATATTTATCGACAAAATAATTTAACTATATTTTATATAATAAGTGCGAGGTGTTGAAATGAAAAAATATATTTTTCCAATAACAATTTCGTTTGTAATTGGTGTTAGTATGGCATACCTAATAATTAAACAGTATGAAGATATGCCAGCTATGGCTATATCTTCTAATGCAGAAACATTATATTATATTCAAAGAGGTGTATATTCTGATTTTGATAATATGAAAAATAATATGAAAGAATTCACTCATTATATTTATAATGTCGAAGATAATCAGTATTATACCTATATAGGAATAACGGCGAGTAAAGAAAATTCTTTAAAAATTCAAAAATATTATAAATCAATTGGATATGATACTTTTTTAAAAGATAAAATAACAGACAACAAAAATTTTATTGCAGTTTTAAAACAATATGATGAATTACTTTCAAAAACAGAAGATGACGAATCAATTAAAGTGATTTGTAATCAAGTTTTAGCAAAATATGAGGAATTGATTAAATGAGTACAATGATGAAAGAAATACCAATAAATGATAGACCTAGAGAACGATTAATTAATAATGGGACAAATAGTCTATCAAATGAAGAATTACTTGCAATAATATTAAAAACAGGATATAAAAATATATCAGCTAAGGAATTAGCGATTCATGTTTTAAGTATAATTGGAGGAATAGAAAATCTTAAAAATGTTGAATATTATAAATTAAAAAATATAAAAGGGTTAGGTCCAGCAAAGGCATGTAGTTTAGTTGCTTTATCTGAATTAAATAAAAGAATGAATAGTAAAATTAATTCATTAGTTGGAGTGAAACTTAATTCACCACAAACAATATTTGAATTTTATAAAGATAAACTTGATGATACACAAGAACATGTTTATTGTATTTATTTAGATGCTCAAAAGAGAATAATAAAACAGCAATTATTATTTATTGGAACTGTAAATCACAGTTTGGTTCATCCAAGGGACATATTTAAAATGGCATATCAATTAAATGCATCATCAATTATTTGTATGCACAATCATCCAAGTGGTGAGGCATTACCAAGCAAGGATGATATAAATATTACAGAAAGATTAAAAGAAATCGGCAAACTTTTAGGAATACCAATTATTGATCATATCATTATAGGAAATGAAAAATATTATAGTTTTTTAGAAAATGGTAAAATTTAATTAACCACAACAAATAAGTGTGATATAATCTTTAAAGAGGGAATTGCTGGGTGATAATATGTATAATAAAAGGAAATTTGATAAAAGATATTTATTAATATTAATTGTCGTTTTAATTGCATTAATATTAGTTATTTTAGCTATTTCATTAAAAAAAGATCGTGATTTAAATGTGGTTGAAAAAGCTTCTAAAGATGTAGGAACTGTTGTTTTAAAAGTTATTGAAACACCTTTTAATTTCATACATAATCAAATAAAGCAAGCACAAGAAAAAGATAAATTATATAAAAAATATAAAGAATTAAAAAATAAAGAAACACAAATTGATAGTGTTATTGCTCAAAATGATAATTTAAAAAGTGAAGTAAAGAAATTGAAAGAATCATTAGAATTAAAAACAGTTTTATCAGATAAATATTTATTAACGGCAACTGTGGTAACACGAAATATAGATTATTGGTATGGTGAGATCACAATTGATAAAGGTAGTAAAAGTGGTATAGAAAAAAATATGGCTGTTGTAACTAATGCCGGTCTTATTGGTAAAATTACTAAAGTAAGCAATTATTCAAGTACCGTAAAACTACTTTCTAATGATAATATGAGTGATAAAATAAGTGTAAAAATAAAGACAAAAAATGATTATGTATATGGTTTAATATCAAAATATGATATAAAAACTAATACATATACCGTTGAAGGAATAAGTGAAAATAATGAAATTGAAAAGGGTGCAGATGTAGTCACTACTGGTATGGGGGCAATTTTTCCAAGCGGACTTATTATTGGAAAAGTAAAAAAAGTAACAACCGATAATTTTGATTTGTCAAAAGTCGCACTTGTCAAATCATCAGTTAATTTTGATGATTTGGATTATGTAACCGTATTAAAAAGGAAAAGTAATTAATGATTGCATTAATAATATCTTTTTTATTAGAAGCAATTTTTTCTAATTTTGTTTCAATTGGCGGTTACTTTGTCCCTCTTTTTACTTTAACTGCATTAATTATAATTTGCCCCTTTTTACAAGAAAAAGAAAAATATTATAAATATGCCTTTATAACGGGAATGATGTATGATTTATTTTATACAGATACAATTGTATTTCATGCAATTATATTTTGTTTTATAGCAACTATTGTTGTGAAGCTTAATATGGTATTAAGTGATAACTACGCAAATGCAATTATTATTATAAGCTTATGCATATTAATATATAGAGTATTAACCTATGGGCTTTTAGTTTTAATAGGTAATATTCCTTTTGATATTTATGAACTTTTATTTAGTGTTTTAAAATCATTAATAAGTAATTTAATATATGGTGTTATTTTACTTTTATGTTTAAAAAGAAAACGGCATAAATAAAATGTTTACTTTTGTTTTACTTAGAAAATCATTTGATTTTCTTTTTTTAAACAAAATTGTGCTATACTAATTATAGGTGATGCTATGAAATGGATAGATTCTTTTATAAATTATTTAAAATATGAAAAAAATTTTTCAGAATATACAATTAAAAGCTATAAAACAGATTTAGATGAATTTTATGAATTTAGTTCAAATAAAAAAGTGGATTTTAAATTAATAAAAACATACTTAAAAAGCTTATATGAAAAAAAATATAAAACAAAAACTATATCAAGAAAAGTTAGTTCCTTAAAAAGTTATTTTAAATATTTAGAAAGCGAGAATTTAATAAAAGAAAATCCTATAAGATTAATTAGTAATCCAAAGGTAGAAAAAACATTACCTAATTATTTAAATTATGATGATTTAGAAAAATTATTATCTTATCCTGATATTAAAACAAAATATGGATTAAGAGATGCACTAATATTAGAAATGCTTTATTCCAGCGGAATTAGAGTAAGTGAACTTGCAAATATGAAAATAAAAGATATTGATTTTCATGATAAAAAAATTTTAATATTAGGAAAAGGAAATAAAGAAAGATATGTTTATTATGGACTTAAATGTGAAAAACTATTAAAAGAATATTTAAAATTAGAACATAAAAATAGTGAATATTTATTAATTGGAAAAACAAAAGATAAATTGAATGAAAGAGAAATTAGAAAAATTGTAACTGATACTGCTAAAAAAGCTGGTATAAAAGTTCATGTTTCACCACATACATTAAGACATACATATGCGACACACATGTTAAATGAAGGTGCTGATTTAAAAAGTGTCGGTGATTTACTAGGACATGAAAGTTTATCTACTACACAAATATATACGCATGTTTCAAATGAAAGGTTAAGACAAGTTTATTTAAAAGCTCATCCAAGAGCACATAAAAGGAGGCTAGAAAAATGAAAAAATATGTTTATTTATTTAATGAAGGAAATAAAGATTTAAGAAATTTATTAGGAGGAAAAGGTGCTAACTTAGCTGAAATGACTAATATGAATTTACCAGTACCTTATGGGCTTACTGTTACAACAGATGCTTGTAAATTATATTTTGAAAATGGTGAAAAATTAAATAGTACTATAGAAAATCAAATATTTGAAGGAATAAAAAAAATAGAAGAAAAAACAAACAAAATATTTGGTTCAAAAGAAAATCCATTACTACTTTCTGTAAGAAGTGGTTCACCAATAAGCATGCCGGGGATGATGGATACAATACTAAACCTTGGTTTAAATGATGAAACCGTTTCAGCATTTTCTAATGATGAAACATCAAAAAGATTTATATATGATTCATATAGAAGATTAATTATGATGTTTGCAGATGTTGTAAAAGGTGCTAATAAAGATGAATTTGAAAATTATTTAGAACTTTATAAAAAAAATAAAAAGTACGAAAATGATTTATCATTGACCTCGTTTGATATGGTAAAAATTACAGAAGATTATAAAAAAATATATGAAAAATTAATTAAACAGCCATTCCCACAAGATCCAAAAGTGCAGTTGATTGAATCGGTAAAATCAGTTTTTAAATCATGGCACAACAAAAGAGCAGACATATATAGAAAAATGAATAATATTTCAGATGATTTAGGTACAGCTGTAAATGTTCAACAAATGGTGTATGGTAATTTGGATGAAAATTCTTTAACTGGGGTTGCTTTTTCAAGAAATCCAGCAACTGGAGAAAATGTTTTATATGGTGAGTATTTAACAAAAGCTCAAGGTGAAGATATTGTAGCCGGAGTTAGAACACCTATTTCTATTGAAAATTTAAAAATTAGTAATAAAAAAATATATGATGAATTATATAAAATAAGTAAAACGTTAGAAGAGCATTATAAAGATATGCAGGATATGGAATTTACAGTTGAAAATGGAAAATTATATATGTTGCAAACAAGAAATGGAAAAAGAACTGGAATAGCAAGTTTGAACATTGCAGTTGACATGGCAAAAGAAAAACTAATAACAAAAAAAGAAGCCTTAATGAGATTAAATCCAAACGATTTAAATATAATGCTTCATAAAACTTTTGATTTAAATGTTTTGAAAACTAAAAAACCTTTAACTAAAGGTTTACCAGCGTCACCAGGTGCTGTTTCAGGACAAATATGTTTTACAGTTGAAGAAGTTTTACAAAAATCAAACGAAAATGTTCCTACAATTTTAGTTAGAACTGAAACATCTCCAGAAGATATTGAAGCTATGAAATATGCAGTTGGAATAATGACTGTAAGAGGTGGGATGACATCTCATGCTGCAGTTGTGGCAAGAGGTATAGGAAAATGTTGTATAAGTGGTTGTGAAAATATAGTTGTCGATGAGAAAAAAGGACTTTTAATAATTGACAATAAAATATATAAAAAAGGAATGTACCTTTCTTTAGATGGTATGACAGGTAATATATATGATGGTGTTATTGAAACTAAACAAGCGGTTATTTCAGATAATTTTATTACCATGTTAAAATGGGCAAAAGAATATAAAAAGTTAGGTGTTAAAGCTAATGCTGATACAGCAAAAGATGCAAGTGTTGCCTTAAATTTCGGAGCAGATGGAATTGGCTTATGTAGAACCGAGCATATGTTTTTTGAAAAAGATAAAATATTTGCTATTCGTAAAATGATAGTTGCCCCTGATAAAGAAGAAAGATTACAATCACTAAAAACATTATTAAATATGCAAACAAAAGACTTTACAGAATTATTAAAAATAGTAAATGGTAAAGTATTAACCATAAGATACTTAGATCCACCGCTTCATGAATTTTTGCCTAAAACAAGAGAAGAAGTAAAACAGCTCGCAATTAGTTTAAATATAACTGAAAAAGAACTAACTGATAAAATTAATTCATTAAAAGAATTTAATCCTATGATGGGACTTAGAGGCTGTAGATTATTAATAGTTTATCCAGAAATTGCATTAATGCAAACAAGAGCAATTTTTAAAGCAATAGAAAATGTTAAAAAACTAGGAATAGACACAAATGTTGAAATTATGATTCCACTTGTTGGTGATATAAAAGAATTTGAGTATTTAAAAGAAATTGTTACAACTGAAGCGGCAAACTATGATACAAAATATAAATTAGGTACAATGATGGAAGTACCAAGAGGTGTTATAAATGCTGATGTAATTGCTAAACAAGCTGATTTCTTTAGTTATGGTACTAATGATTTGACTCAAATGACATTTGGCTTTTCAAGAGATGATGCAGGTTCATTTATAGATGATTATTATGATAAAAAAATTCTTTCATCTGATCCGTTTAAGACTATTGATAAAAATGGCGTTGGAAAATTAATGATGGTTGGAAACAAATTAGCCAAACTTTCAAATAAAAAAATAGAACTTGGAGTTTGTGGCGAACATGGTGGCGATGAAGAAAGTATAAAATTCTTTCATCAAATAGGCATTGATTATGTTTCATGTTCACCATATAGAGTTCCAGCAGCTATTTTAGCTGCAGCTCAAGCCGCTATCAAGTCTGAGGGGCAAAAATAATAAATTAAAATAACACATTTATAATAGTTGCTGGTTTTGTAAGAAATTTAGTAAATATTCTAAATAGTAAATAATTGTATATTTTATTGAAAATAATATAAAAATTAGACTAAGATTAAACATTTAGTTGTAAATCTTAGCCTTTTTTTGCATTTTAAATGTAATGTGCGACAGATAAAGAAAGGAGATATATATGTGATTAATATATACAAGGCCTAAATTAAAAGATTTATCACAGGGATCAAGAATTGCATTTGTAAGACAGTTTAGATTTTTAACACAGGATGATGTATCAGATAAACTTGGTTTAACTGGCGATTGTAAAAGAAGAACCATGACAAGATATGAAAGAGGAGATAGAAATCCAAAAGATGAAAGATTAACAGAAATAGCAAATATTTTAAATGTAAGTTTTAATTCAATTAAAAAATATGATTACAACAAACCAATAGATTTAATTTATACTTTGATGTGGTTAGAAGAATTAATCCCCAATTATTATATTAATTTTTCAGATGTTCTAAATATTAATGAATTGTATATTGTAACAATAAAAAAATTTATGATGAGTGGAACATTATGAAAAACAAAAGACTTAAAAGAGAAATATCTTATAAATAATATATAGAATGGAAGCTAAATTGTGATTTAAAAGAAGGTGGTTTGTATGGAAAAAATATGTAGAATTAAACTTAAAGATATTGTTGATTTTAAAGAACATTCGTTTTTAGTTAATAATGATGAATCATTATAATCCAATTTTCAAGAGGTAGGGATGAACTATATGAATCACAATTTTCTCAAAATGCATATTTTCGTAGTATAAAAAATTTTATTGATAATTCAGAAAACAATAGCAACTCTATTATTGTCAATTTAGTTTCTAGTTTAAAAATAAGAAAAAATAGAAACAGAATAAGATTTGAAAATGGTGGACATTATGTTTCTGATGATACTATGGACAATGTATATTCAAAAGATATATTTGAATATATAAAAACGGGTAAAAATTTTGGATATTTATTAGTTGATGGACGAACTATTCCAGTATATACTATTGTTAATGATAAAACACTTAGTGAGATTGAATTAAATAAATTTTTAGGATATAATGTTAATAAGGTAGTAGAATGTTACAATGATTTTAAGAAGGAAAACATGGAATTAAAAAAGATTCAAAAAGATATTTGGCAAAATAAATTAAACAAAGGATTTAATACGACAGATGTGAATAAAGAATTTTGTTTACTATATGGAGAAGTGGCTGAAGCATACGATGCTTGGAAGAAGAAAAAAGATGATTTGAATGAAGAATTAGCAGATATTGCTATTTACTTAATGGGTCTATCTGAAATGTTGGGTTTTGATTTAGCAGATGAAATAGAGAAGAAAGTTTCTAAAAATGAAAAACGAGTATATAAAAATATAGATGGGGTTAATGTAAGAATAAGTGATTAATATTTAAATGTTAAAGAAGTCATCTTCGATGAAAAGTTATTATAGATTATTTATATGTTTTTTTCAATGTTGAAGTGTTGCACTTCAAACTTAAATTAACATTAGATGAATTTATTGACATATGTATTTATATAAGTTATATTAGTGTTGGAGAGGTGAGGTGTATGAAAGAGAGAAATATTGCATTAAGCATTTTATTTACAATTATTACTTGTGGGATTTATGGACTTTATTGGATGGTAGTACTTACTGATGAGGTTAAAACACAGGCAAAAGATACTCGTTTGGCTTCTGGTGGAACTGCATTACTTTTTACAATTATTACTTGTGGAATGTATGGACTTTATTGGTCATATCAAATGGGTAAATTAATTAAAAATGCTAAAGAAAATAATGGCCTTGGTTCTGAAGATAATTCAATTTTATTTTTAGTATTAGATTTCTTTGGTTTGGCAGTTATAAATTATGCTTTAATTCAAAATACTTTAAATGATATTTACTATAGCAAAAGTCAAAACAATAATGTAAGTAATGAAAGCAATTAAGCTTTTTTTCTTATGAAAAAAATATTTTATTTATTAATATTATTGATATCGTACCTTTTGCTTAGTCATCATTTTCATATATATGTTGTATGTTTATTCAAAGAAGTAACTGGTTTTTATTGTCCTGGGTGTGGAGTAACTAGAATGCTTTATTCTATTGCTACATTTAATTTTTATCAAGCTTTTAGATACAATCCTCTTTTGTTTATTTTTCTACCAATTGGAATATATTTGTATATTGATTTTTTATTTAAAAATGATAAATCTTTATTTAAAAAAATACCCGATAAATTTTGGTATGTAATTATCTTTATCTTAGTTATTTATGGAATTTTAAGGAATATACCGATATTTAGTTTTTTAGCTCCAACAAGGATATGATGTATGTAAAATATGATTGATTGTAAGCAATCTTACTACTAATTAATATAATTTTATATTTATTATTTTCGGCGGTTTAAATTTATCATTATGAAAAGAAATATTTAGCAAAGTAGGTTATAAAAGATAATTTGTTAACTTATTTGCTAATTTTTTGAATTTATTTGAAATGTATTGACAGAATGTATTTATAAATGGTATATTATTTGTGCATTTTAATTTTAGGTTTACTGAATAGGTAAATCTTTAATTAAAACGAAAAATGAAACACCTGGGTATGTGTAATGAAAGGAGGGCGAAATATATGCCAACTATTAATCAACTTGTTAGAAAAAGAAGAGGTTCTAAAACTAGGAAAAGTAAATCACCAATGTTAAATATTGGTTTAAACAGCAAAGATAAAAAAGAAACTGTAAGTAATTCTCCACAAAAACGTGGTGTATGTACTCGTGTTGGTACTAAAACACCTAAGAAGCCAAACTCAGCATTAAGAAAATATGCTCGTGTTAGACTTTCAAACGGAAAAGAAGTAGATACTTATATTCCTGGTGAAGGACACAACTTACAAGAACACAGTGTTGTATTAGTTCGTGGTGGTCGTGTTAAAGACTTAATCGGTGTTCGTTATCACATTATTCGTGGTACTATGGATACTGCTGGAGTTGATGCAAGAAGACAAGGACGTTCTAAATATGGTACTAAAAAACCAAAAAGTAAATAGGAAAGGAGGATATAATTATGCGTAAAAGAAGAGCAGTTAAAAGAGATGTTTTACCAGATCCTATATATAATTCAAAGGTTGTTACTAAATTAATTAATCAAATTATGTTAGATGGTAAAAAGGGTACAGCTCAAACTATCTTATATGATGCATTTAATATCATAAAAGAAAAAACAGATACTGATGCTATGGAAGTATTTAATAAAGCGTTAGAAAATATTAAACCTGCTTTAGAAGTTAAAACAAGACGTGTAGGTGGAGCTAATTATCCAGTTCCAATTGAAGTAAAAGCTGATAGAGCTCAAGCTTTAGGTTTACGTTGGCTTGTTAATTATTCTAGACTAAGAGGTGGTCATTCAATGGCTGAAAATTTAGCTAATGAAATTATTGACGCTTCTAATGGTGTAGGAGCTGCTGTTAAAAAACGTGAGGAAACTCATAGAATGGCAGAAGCTAATAAAGCATTTGCTCACTATAGATGGTAATTTTAAGAAAGGAAATAAATTATGGCTCGTGAATATAGTTTAGATAAAACTCGTAATATTGGTATCATGGCTCATATTGATGCTGGTAAAACCACTTGTACTGAAAGAGTTTTATTCCATACTCATAAGATTCATAAAATTGGTGAAACACACGACGGTGAATCTCAAATGGACTGGATGGAACAAGAACAAGAACGTGGTATTACTATTACATCAGCTGCTACAACTGCATTTTGGAAAGGATACCGTTTAAATATTATCGATACTCCAGGACACGTTGACTTTACTGTTGAAGTTCAAAGAAGTTTACGTGTACTAGATGGTGCCGTTGCTTTAATCGATGCTCAAGCTGGTGTTGAACCACAAACTGAAACTGTATGGCGTCAGGCTACAGAATACAATGTTCCAAGAATGATTTTTGCTAATAAAATGGACAAAATGGGAGCAGATTTTGAATTTAGTTTAAAGAGTATTGATGAAAGATTAGGTGTTAATGCAAAACCTATTGAATGGCCAATTGGTGCTGAAAGCGACTTTAATGGTATTATCGATTTAGTAACTAGAAAAGCTTACAAATATGATGGTAAACCTGAAGAAAACGCTGAAGAAATTGAAATTCCAGCAGATATGGTAGATTTAGTTGAAGAAAAACGTAATGACTTAATCGAAGCTGTTGCTGAATTTGATGATGATTTAATGAATAAATACTTAGAAGGTGAAGAAATTTCTGTAGAAGAAATTAAAGCTGCTATTCGTAAGGGTACATTAGCTGTTAAATTCTTCCCAGTAATGTGCGGAACTGCACTAGGTAACAAAGGTGTTAAATTATTATTAGATGCAGTTATTGATTACTTACCAGCTCCAACTGATGTTGAAGCAATCGCTGGTGTTGATATGGATGGAAAAGAAATAGTAAGACATCCTAAAGATAGTGAACCATTTTCAGCTTTAGCATTCAAAGTTATGACAGATCCATTCGTTGGACGTTTAACTTTTGTTAGAGTTTATTCTGGTCATTTATCAAATGGTTCTTATGTGCTAAATGCTAATAAGGACAAAAAGGAAAGAATTGGACGTATTTTACAAATGCATGCTAATCATAGACAAGAAATCACTGATATTTATACTGGTGATATTGCTGCTGTTGTTGGTCTTAAAGCTACAACTACTGGTGATACTTTATGTGAAGAAAAACATGCTTGTATCCTAGCTCCAATGGAATTTCCAGAGCCTGTAATTGAACTTGCAGTTGAACCTAAATCAAAAGATGATCAAGATAAAATGGCTTTGGCTTTACAAAAATTATCTGAAGAAGATCCTACATTTAGAGCAACTACTGATCATGAAACAGGACAAACTATTATTGCTGGTGTTGGTGAATTACACTTAGATATCATCATTGATAGAATGAAAAGAGAATTTGGTGTTGAAGCTAATGTTGGTAATCCACAAGTTGCTTATAGAGAAACTATTAAGCAAAAAGGTGATTGTGAAGGAAAATATATTAAACAATCAGGTGGTCGTGGACAATATGGTCACGTTTGGGTTGAATTCGAACCAAATGAAGGAAAAGGTTATGAGTTTGTTGATGCCGTTGTTGGTGGTGTTGTTCCTAGAGAATATATACCAGTTGTAGACAAAGGTTTACAAGAAGCTATGGAATCTGGTATTCTAGCAGGCTTCCCAGTTATTGATGTTAAAGCTACATTACATGATGGTTCTTATCATGATGTTGACTCATCAGAAATGGCATTTAAAGTTGCAGCTTCACTTGCATTAAAAGAAGCTAAGAAAAAATGTAATCCTGTAATATTAGAACCAATTATGAGTGTTGATGTAACTGTACCAGATGAGTTCTTAGGAACTGTTATGGGTGACATTACTGCACGTCGTGGTAGACCAATGGGACAAAGCTCTCGTGGTAATGCTTTAACTATTGAAGCTATGGTACCACTTTCAGAAATGTTTGGTTATGTAACAAGTTTACGTTCTAATACACAAGGTAGAGGTAACTTCTCAATGAAATTTGATCACTATGAAGAAGTGCCTAAAAATATTGCTGAAGATATTATCAAAAAAAATGGGGGAAACTAAATAAAAATAGTTGAAATTTAGTTTAACTCATGCTAAAATGTTAAATGAAATAGAAAAAGGAGGAATTTAAATGGCAAAAGAAAAATTTGACCGTTCAAAACCACATGTTAATATTGGTACTATTGGACACGTTGACCATGGTAAAACAACATTAACTGCGGCTATTACAAAATATTTATCAGATCAAAATCCAAGTTGGGCTAAATTCGAAGCTTATGCTGATATCGATAAAGCTCCAGAAGAAAGAGAACGTGGTATTACTATTAATACTGCTCATATCGAATATGAAACAGCTAATAGACATTATGCACACGTTGACTGTCCAGGACACGCTGATTATGTTAAAAACATGATTACAGGTGCTGCTCAAATGGATGGTGCAATCTTAGTTATTGCTGCTACTGATGGACCTATGGCTCAAACTCGTGAACACATCTTATTATCACGTCAAGTTGGAGTACCTCGTATGGTTGTATTCTTAAACAAATGTGATATGGTTGATGATGAAGAGTTATTAGATTTAGTTGAAATGGAAGTTCGTGAATTATTAACTGATTATGGTTATGATGGCGACAACACTCCAATCATCAGAGGTTCTGCATTAAAAGCATTAGAAGGAGATGCAGAATATGAAGCTAAAATTGGTGAATTAATGGAAGCTGTTGATTCATATATCGAAACACCAGCTCGTGATAATGATAAACCATTCTTAATGCCAATTGAAGATGTATTCACTATTACAGGACGTGGTACAGTTGTTACTGGCCGTGTTGAACGTGGTGAATTAAAACTTAACGAAGAAGTTGAAATCGTTGGTTTAAAACCTACTAAGAAAACAGTTGTTACTGGAATTGAAATGTTCCGTAAACAATTAGACTTCACTGAAGCAGGAGATAATACAGGTTTATTACTTCGTGGTGTTAACCGTGATGAAGTTGAACGTGGTCAAGTTATTGCTAAACCAGGTTCAGTTACTCCTCATACTAAGTTTAAAGCTCAAGTTTATATTCTTAGTAAAGATGAAGGTGGAAGACATACTCCATTCTTCAGTAACTATCGTCCACAATTCTACTTCCGTACAACTGATGTAACTGGTGTTATTGAATTACCAGAAGGTGTTGAAATGGTAATGCCAGGTGATAACGTTGAAATGACAGTAGAATTAATCGCACCAATCGCTATTGAAAATGGTACTAAATTCTCTATCCGTGAGGGTGGTAGAACAGTTGGTGCTGGTAACGTTTCAGAAGTTATTGAATAATTTAAAAGCTAGAGTTTATTCTCTAGTTTTTTCATTGACTTTTATTTTAAAAAACAATATAATTTTAATTAGTGTTAGGAGTGATAATATGGTTCAAAAGCCTAAAGGAACTTATGATATATATGGTGATAAATCTTTAGAAAGATTGTATTTTAGAAAATTAGTTTCCGCACTTATGGACAAATATAATGCTAAATATTTTGAAACGCCTATTTTTGAATCTAGTGAATTATTTCATAGAGGTGTAGGTGAGACTACAGATATTGTTAGTAAAGAAACTTATGATTTTAAAGATAGAGCAGATAGAAATCTTACTTTAAGGCCTGAAGGCACTGCAGGTATTGTTAGGTGTTTTATTGAAAATAAATTATATGCGGATAGTTTGCCTTTGAAAGCTTGGTATATGGGGCCTATGTTTAGATATGAAAGACCACAAGCTGGTAGACATAGACAATTTTATCAATTTGGGTTTGAATCATTTGGCAGTTTTGATCCTATGATGGATGCTGAAGTTATTGGTATTGTTACTAATTTATTTAAACTTTTAGGTTTAAAAAATGTAAGTGTTAATATTAATAGTTTAGGTGATAAAGAGTCAAGAGAAAATTATAGAAATGCTTTGATTGAATACTTTAAACCACATTTAGATGATTTGTGTGATGATTGCAGATCAAGATTTGAAAAAAATCCTTTAAGAATTTTAGATTGTAAAATTGATGGTGATAGGGATATTATGAAAGGTGCTCCTAAAATAATTGATTATTTAAATGAAGAAAGTAAAAATCATTTTGATAATGTTTTAAAATATTTATCTGCCTTAAATATTGATTATAAGGTTAATCCTAATATTGTAAGAGGCTTAGATTATTATACACATACTGTTTTTGAAATTGTTGCTGATATTAAAGATTTTGGTTCACAAAATGTTTTAGCGGGTGGTGGAAGATATAATAATTTAGTTGAAAATATTGGCGGTCCAAGTATTCCTGGAGTTGGATTTGCGGTTGGTCTTGAGAGATTATTTTTAGCTTTAGAAAAAGAAAATATTGATATTAGAAAGATTAATAGACCTGATATTTATATTTTTCCTACTTCTTCTAAACAAAAGGAATATGTTTTATCACTTGCTAATCATTTAAGAATGGCTGGATTTGATGTTGAAAACGATTATGATGGAAGAAACTTTAAAAATAATTTTAAAACAGCTGATAGATTAGGTGTTAAATTTTTAATTATTATTGGTGAAGATGAAGTTAAAAATAAAATTTTAACTGTTAAAAATAATTATACTAAAGAAGAGTATAAAGTTAAATTAGATAATATAATAGAATTTTTAGATAAAAAAATAGGTGATGATCATGAAGATTAATAATACAAGTGTTGATATTAATAGTGTTGGTAAAACTGTTACTTTAGATGGTTGGGTAAATAAAAAAAGAGATTTAGGTGGCCTTGTTTTTATTGACCTAAGAGATAGAAGTGGAATTATACAGCTGGTTGTTAGACCTGATAGTGATGTTTATGATTTAGCTAGTACATTAAAAAATGAATACGTTATTGAAGTTACTGGATTAGTTTGTGAAAGGCAAAAGGCTAATAAAAATTTAAAAACAGGTGATATTGAAGTTATTGTAAGTAATATTACTATTTTAAATAAGTGTGATGAGCTACCTTTTGATTTAAATAATGTGACTGCATTGGAAGAGACTAGATTAAAATATCGTTATTTAGATTTAAGAAGAAGTGAATTAAAAGATAAATTATATACAAAACATAAAATTATGCAGTGCACTAGAAATTATTTAAATTCTTTAGATTTTATGGAAATAGAAACTCCTATTTTGTGTAAATCAACTCCTGAGGGTGCTAGAGATTATTTAGTTCCTTCTAGGGTAAATAAAGGTTCTTTTTATGCTTTGCCTCAATCACCACAATTATTTAAACAATTATTAATGATGAGTGGTATGGAAAAGTATTATCAAATTGCGAGATGTTTTAGAGATGAAGATTTAAGAGCTGATAGACAGCCTGAATTTACGCAAATTGATATGGAAATGAGTTTTGTTAAAGAAGAAGATATTATGAGTGTAACTGAAGAGCTTTTACAAAAAATATTTAAAGAGGTTAAAAATATTGATATTAAAATTCCTATTGATAGAATGACTTATGAAGATGCAATTAATTTATATGGTTCTGATAAACCTGATTTAAGATTTGAAAATAAAATTAATGATATTACTGATGTGTTTGAAGGCAGTGATTTTACTTTGTTTAATAATGTAATTTCTTCAGGTGGTATTATTAATGCATTAGTATTTAATGCAGCTAGTGAATATTCTAGAAAGGATATTGATAAGTTAGGTGAATATGTTAAAACATATGGTGCTTCTGCTTTAGCTTTTCTTAAATATGATGATGGATTTACAGGAAACATTAGTAAATTTGTAAACGATGATATTGCAAATAAATTAGTTAATAGTTTAAATTTAAAAAATAATGATTTAATTTTAATTATTGCAGGTAATAAAAAAATGGTTAAAATTTCTTTAGGTGCTCTTAGGTTAAAGGTGGCTAGGCAGTTAAATTTAATTGATAAAGATAAATACGCTTTTACTTGGATTACTGATTTTCCAATGTTTGAATATAGTGAAGAAGAGGAAAGGTATATAGCTTGTCATCATCCTTTTACAATGCCACAAGATGTAAATACATTAGATGATAAAGAAAATGCTTTAGCTAGGGCTTATGATATTGTTTTAAATGGTTATGAAGTAGGTGGCGGAAGTTTAAGAATTCATGACCCTAATGTTGAAGAGATTGTTCTAGAAAAGTTAGGCTTTACTAAGGAAGAGGCTAATGATAAATTTGGATTTTTACTTACAGCTTTGAGGTATGGATGTCCACCACATGGTGGCTTAGCTTTGGGTCTTGAAAGACTTACAATGATATTATGTGGTACAGATAATATACGTGATGTAATTGCTTTTCCTAAGACTACGAGTGCTTCTTGTTTAATGACAGAAGCTCCAAATGTAGTTTCACAAAAACAATTAGATGAACTTAATATAAAATTAAAAGATTAATTCTTTTAATTTTTGTATAAATATTGGAGGAATTGTATGGCAGTAAATGAAATGGAAATATTTAATTCTTTGAAAAATACTTTATGTGTTCAAGAGGAAGTATTAAGAAAATTAATTTGGACTTTAAAGAGAAATTATTATGGGAATTTATCTCAAAATATTTTATTATTAGGTCCACAAGGTAGTGGCAAGACTACAATGATTAAAAAAACATTAGAATCTTTAGATATACCTTATGGCGAGGTATATGATATGTATAGTGATGATGTGGAAATTTTGGCTTTTATTAAAGGCTTGATTCAAATAGCTTCTAAAAATTCTGATAATAAATTATCAGGTGCTTTGTTAATTCATAATATGGAAGATTGTTTTTTAAACGGTGGATTTAATTCACTTACTTCAATAATTAATGCTGGAAATTTTGTGTATCAAGATGATCAAGTATTTGATATTTCTAATATTACATTTATAGGTGAAGTTAATACAAATTATTTGAATGATGTGTTTCCAAAAGAAAATGATTTTGTTAAGGATTTTGATGAAGAACTTTTTATGTCACCAATTTTAAGGATTGTTAAAGAAATTACAACTGAAGATAATATAATTATAAAAGATGAAGCTGGTAATTTAATCACAACTCCTTATTTACAGAGGTATGTTGAACAAAAAGTGAAATCTGCTTTTTTATCTGCAACGTGTGTGAAAACATTTGGAAGACAGATTTTTATGGATGATATGACATTCAATGATACCATTAAAGCAGTAAATTCACCAATTTCGGTTTTAAATGAATACCGGGATGATTTAGATGATGAATATATAGACTCAGATGATTTTGTTAAAAAGGTTGCTGCTATAATCATTGAAAGCGATACTGGGTTACATAGTTTAGCAGATGCTATTGAAAATGTTGCAGTTAATGACTTTAATCATAAAGTTAAAGTATTTAAACAAGACTCTTTATTAAAGCCTAAGGTGCATTAAATGAAAAAAGATGAATTGGTTAAAAGAAGCATAATAAAAAAATTTAGACCTTTGATATGGCATAAATTTGTTAAAGCAATTAATGATTATGAATTAATTAAAGAAAGTGATAAAATTGCGGTTTGTATTAGTGGCGGTAAAGATTCTTTTTTACTAGCTTTATGTTTAGATGAATTAAAAAAACATGGTAAAATACCTTTTGAGTTAAAATTTATAGTTATGAATCCTGGTTATACTGATGATGTTTTAAATAAAATTAAAAATAATCTAAAATTGCTAAAAATAGATGCAATTATATTTGAAAGTCCAATTTTTGAAATTGTTAGGAAAGAGAAAAATCCATGTTATTTATGTGCGAAAATGAGGCGTGGTTATTTATATAATTATGCAAAAAGTATTGGATGTAATAAAATAGCTTTGGGTCATCATTTCAATGATGCGACCGAGACTATTTTACTTAATATGATTTATAATGGAAGATATGCAGGAATGAGACCAAAATTGAAAAGCGATAATTTTGAAGGTATGGAATTGATTAGACCACTTTATTTAGTAAAAGAAGATGATATAATTGCTTGGAAAAATTATAATGAACTTTCTTTTATTGACTGTGCTTGTTTAGTTACTAAGAAAAAAATAGGAAAAAGAAAAGAAGTAAAAGATTTAGTAAAATATTTGAATCAAAATTATGAATTGGCTGATAGAAATATATTTAATTCATTAAGCAATGTTAATTTAGATAAAGTTAATAGTTATGAGATAAATGGTATTAAGAAATCATTTTTGTCTGATTATGACAAATAGTGTAGAAGGGAATTGAATATTTGCTAAAAGTGTGCTACAATGTAGGTGTCTAAAAGAAGAATACCGTTATGAAAAACCTTCTAAATAACGATATTGGGAATCTAATTTATAAATGGTGTCGAATACTTGTATTTATATAAGGATCCAAAAATTTATAATGTGATGCCCACCTGGCAGAACAGGTTTTAATTCGTTAGGTTTCTCTTTTGGATTTTAGTAAGGATTTATTTCCTTACTTTTTTAGTGCTTAGTGAAAAATATTTTATTTGAAGTAACATAAAATTAGTGTATAATTTATTTAGGTGGTAAAATGTCGGTAATAAAAGTTATGGATGAGATACTTGCAAATAAAATAGCTGCAGGTGAAGTTGTTGAAAGATGTGCTTCTGTTGTTAAAGAATTAGTTGAAAATAGTATTGATGCTGGTAGCACACAAATTAAAGTGGAATTAGAAGATGCTGGTACTAGAGAAATTAAAGTGATTGATAATGGAAAAGGCATGGATAAAGATGATGCGGTGTTATCTTTTTCAAGACATGCAACAAGTAAAATAACTGATGAGGATGATTTATATAGATTAACTACTTTAGGTTTTAGGGGTGAAGCTTTGGCTTCAATTGCGGCTGTAAGTAAGGTTGATTTGAAAACTTGTCAAGATGAAATTGGAACTCATGTTGTAATTAACGGTGGTAAGATATTAAATATTGGTCTTGGTGATGCTAGAAAAGGTACAACAATTAAAGTTTCAGAACTTTTTTACAATACTCCGGCCAGATTGAAACATATGAAAAGTTTATATACTGAACTTGCAAGTATTACGGATTATATAAATAAATTGGCTTTGTCTAGACCTGATATAAGATTCACTTTAAAAAATAATGATAATGTTATTTTAAGAACTGATGGTTCGGGTAATATTTTAAAAGTTATTCAAAGTATTTATGGTAATGATGTTGCTCGTAAAATGGTTAGTATTGAAGGTGAAAATGCAGATTATGAAATATCTGGTTTTATATCACTTCCTGAGGTACATAGATCTAGTAGGAATAATATGGTTACTATTGTAAATGGAAGAGTTGTTAGAAACGTTGATATTAATAGAACAATTAATGATGCTTATCATTCTTATAAGCCTGACAATAGATATCCAATAACTGTTATTAACATTATGGTTGATCCTAGTGTGATTGATGTAAATATTCATCCTACGAAAATGGATATTAAGTTTAGTAAAATGGATACACTTTTAGATTTAATCAAAGAATGTGTTAGAAATGCCATTTCTGATAGAAATTTGATACCTGAAGTGACTGTAAAAAAAGAAAAACATAAAGTTGAGGAGCTGCGTTTTGATTTGGAAAGAAGACCTCATAAACAAGAAAGCATAGTTATAAGTCAGCCTGAAATTATTGTTAATGATTCTCTTTATGATGATTTAGATGATGAGGTAGATAATAAAGTTATGGATGAAGAATATGAAATAACAGATGAATTAATTGACAATAAAGAATTTATGCCTGAGATGTATCCAGTTGGTTTGGTTCATGGAACTTATATTATTTGTCAAAATGAAAAAGGAATGTATATTATAGATCAGCATGCAGCAAAAGAAAGATGTAATTACGAAAGATTTAAAGAAGCAATGGGAAAACCTAATATAGCATCTACAACTATGCTTTTTCCAATAACTGTTGAACTTTCTAATGAAGAGTATATTATTTTAAAAGAAAATATGCATATTTTAGAAAATTTAAAGTTTAAAATAGAAGACTTTGGAATTAATTCAATAATAGTTAAACAACATCCTGCTTGGATTGAGATTGGATATGAGGAGGAGGTTATTAGAAAAATTATAGAGATTGTTATTCAAACTAAAAAAGATTTTAGTATTGAAAAATTTAATGAAAAAGTTGCAACTATGATGAGTTGTAAGCATGCAATTAAAGCTAATACTAATTTGACTATGAATGAAATGGAAGCTTTAATTAATGATTTGAGAAATTGTAAAAATCCGTTTAATTGTCCACATGGAAGGCCAACTATGATTTATTATTCAAATTATGATTTAGAAAAGTTATTTAAACGTAGTGGTTTTGATACTATAAAATAGGAAGTGATTATATGACATATTTAGATTATAGTGCGACAACTTTAGTTGATCCAGAGGTTGTACAAAGTTTTATAAAAGCGAGTAGTTATATTGGTAATCCTAATTCGCTTCATAAACTAGGAAGTGATGCTAAAAAATTAATTGATGCAGCAACTAATCAGATTGCAAAAATTTTAGATGTGAAATCAAGCGAAATTATATATACATCGGGTGCTAGTGAAAGTAATAATACAATTATTAAGGCTATGAGTCAGTTTAAAAATAGAGGTAAACATATTATTACTACGTCATTAGAACATTCTTCTATTTATAGTCCTTTGAAACAAATGGAGGAAGATGGATTTATTGTTGATTATGTTCCTCTTACTGGTGGTATTGTTAGTTTGGATGATTTAGAAAACATGATTACTGATGATACTATTTTAGTAACAATTAGTATGGTAAATAGTGAAACTGGAATTAGACAGCCCATAGAAGAAATAGGTAAGTTATTAAAAAAATATCCTAAAGTAATTTTTCATAGTGATATAACGCAAGCTGTTGGTAAAATTAAATTTGATTTAACTAATGTTGATGTTGCTAGTTTTTCAGCACATAAATTTTTTGGCTTTAAGGGAATTGGATGTTTATATAAAAAAGAAAATTTAATAATAAAACCTTTAATTGCTGGTGGTAAGAGTGTAACCAATTTTAGAAGTGGTACACCTGCTACTGAGCTTATTGTTTCAATGGCTAAGGCTTTAAGGTTAAGTTATGATGATTTAGGGTATGATAAAGTTTTAGCTTTGAATTTAAAGGTAAAAGATAATTTAAAAAAATATAAAGATGTTTTTATTAATAGTAATGAAAATTCAATACCTCATATTTTAAACTTTAGTGTTATTAATATAAAACCTGAAACTATGCTTCATGCTTTAGAAAAATATGATGTCTATATATCTACACAAAGTGCGTGTTCAACTGGTAATTCATCTAAGGCAGTATATGCTTTAACTAATGATTTAGATAAAGCAAAATCTAGTTTAAGAGTAAGTATTTCTAAAAAAACCACAGATGAAGATATTGATAATTTTATTAAGGCATTTGATAAGGTTTATTATAAATTGGGTGGTAGGAAATGAAAAAACTATTTTTAATTTTATTATTAATTCCTTTTGGAGTTAAAGCACAAACGATTGATTTATATTATGGAAAGGAATGCCCTTTTTGCCAAAGAGAAGAAAAAAGATTAAAAGTATTAAAATATCAACTTAAAGATAATTTAAAAATTAATAAATATGAGGTATGGCATAATAAAAAAAATAATAATTTATTGACTGAGGTACGGAATAAGTTTAATGATAAAGAAACCGGGGTTCCTTATACTGTAATTGATTCTAAATTTTATAATGGATATAATGATGAAATATTTGATAAAATTGAAAATAATATTTTAACTGGCATTAAAAATAGTGATGATATTATATTTCCTTTGATTGGTAAAGTAAATGACGATAATGTTAGTAAGGTTTCTTTTTTATCAGGTTTATCTGATGGTATTAATTTAAATTCATTATGGATTATTTTATTTATATCTGGAATAATGCTTTGTATTTATAATAATAAAAAAAGACTAATTTTATCTAATGTATTTTTATTTTCATCTTTTATCACTTATATGATATTTATTTTTAGTAATTTTGGATTAAGTATTAATCAAACTGTTATTATGCGTTCGGTTTTAGCATTTTGTTGTATTTTGATTGGATGTATTGGAATTGATTCTTATTTAAAAATAAAGGAACCTAAAAAAAGTATTTTGCAGGCGTTTGATGAAAAATTTGGAAAGAAACAAATGTTATTTTACACTTTGGGAATTGTTTTAATTGGTGTTTTAGTTACATTTACCCTTATTAATTCTGCTAAAAGTACGCCCTTGCTTTTAAAATTATTTATTGAAAAACAAAATTCTAGTAATTTAAATTTAATTTTATATGGATTTGGATATTTAATTACTAGTTTAATTATTTTAAATGTTGTAAATTTGATTATTAAGGAAATTATTATGGAAAATACGATTGGAACTTATAGTCGATTGATTTCATTTATAATTATGTTAATTGCGGCTATTTTGATTTTATATGTTCCTAGTATATTTATGATGGTATAATAGGGGTGGTGAAAGTTTATGAAAAGAAAAAATATCATTTTAATTGTAATAGCAATTTTATTTTTAAGTGTAACTTTATTAGTAAAGATAGTAAGCTTATCAAATGAAGGAAATAATAAAGTAAAAGAAATTATTTCATTGTCTCAGAAGCAGGAAGAAAAAGAAAAAAATTTTAAAATTAAAGGCTATACTTTAGAAAATCCTAATATAATTATTAATCCATATGGTAATTCTCCACTTACAGCACTGGTTTTATTTGAAACAGCAGAAAATGTAAAAGTAAGTGTAACTATAATGGGAAAGGATGAATTAACAACTTATACTCATGAGTTTGATGAAAAAACTAAAAAACATTATATTCCTATATACGGACTATATGCTGATAGTGAAAATGAAGTTATAATTAAAGTAGATAATAATGAAAAAACATTAAAAATAAAAACAGATAAATTGCCAGATGATTTTATTTTACCAACTAGTGTTAAAAAAGATGAATCAAAACTAACAAATGATTTATATTTTTATACTCCTTCTTCTAAAGGTTATACTTGTGCATATGATACCAATGGTGATGTTAGGTGGTATTTAACCGAGAGTGCTATATGGGAGATAAATAGATTAAAAAATGGTCATTTACTTTTAAGTACCGAAAGATTAGTATCAACTCCATATTATTCAACTGGTTTATATGAGATGGATATGTTGGGTAAAATATATAATGAATATAGTTTAAAAGGAGGTTACCATCATGATTACTATGAAATGGAAAATGGTAATTTATTAATTGCTTCAAATGATTTTGATAATGAAGATGGAACCGTAGAAGATTATGTAGTAGAATTAGATAGAAAAACTGGAAATTTAGTTAAAAAATTTGATTTAAAAAAATTATTAAATATGGAAGATGGAAAAAGTGAAAATTGGATACAATATGATTGGTTTCATAATAATTCTGTATGGTATGACAAAAAAACAAATTCAATAACTTTGTCTGGAAGACATCAAGACGCCGTTATTAATATAGATTATAAAACTGGTAAATTAAATTGGATATTAGGTGATTCTACAGGCTGGAGTAAAAAATATCAAAAATATTTTCTTAAAAAAGATAATAATACTGAATTTCAATGGTCTCAACACGCGGCCATGATAACACCTGAAGGATATGTATTTTTATTTGATAATGGTAATAATAAATCAAAAGATAAAAACAAATATGTCCAAGCTGAAAACTCATATTCAAGAGGAGTAATGTATAAGATAGATACTAAAAACAAAACAGTTAAACAAATATTTGAATATGGTAAAAATCGTGGAAGTTCATTTTACTCACCATATATATCTGATGTAGATTATTTAGATAAAGATCATTATATAATTCATTCTGGTGGTATTTCATATAAAAATGGCAAAATTCAAAATCAACCAGCTGGTTTAGTATCAGCAGATACTTTAAAAAGCGATACAGTAGAACTTTTAAACGATCAAGTAATTTTCGAAATGATATTACCAACAAACACATATAGAGTAGAAAAAATGAGTTTATATTCAAATGATGAATTTAAATTAGGTAAAGCATCTGAAATAGGTTCATTAGGCAAAACTGAAAAAAACAAATCATCATTTGTATTAAAAATGAATGGTAAAAAAATAGATAAAAAATATAAAAATTATAAAATAAACATAACTAAAGAAAAAGATAGATTAAAAGTAACTGGAACATTTAAAAAGGGTACTTTAGTTAATGTAATTTTATATAAAGATAATATAAAAAATATATATTCAATGAGAGTTAGTAAAACACCTTATACAGCTCTTTGCGTTGATTTAGGTAATAATAATGATACGACATTAATTCAAGCAACAAAATATATAAATGATGTTGGTCTAACAGGTAAATATTCAATTTATCTTGAAATTAATGGGGTACTTTATAATACAGACGAATATGTAATATTTAATTAGGGATTGCAATTAACAATCCTTTTTATATATTGAAAATATAGGAAAAATAGTGTAGAATTATTATAGTAATAGGGTGATTGTATGGGAATGTTTGATAAATTTAAAAATATATTTAAAAAAGATGAAAAAGAGGAAGTAGAAATTTATGATAAGGGATTAGAAAAAACAAGAAATAATTTTTTGTCGGCTTTACTAAATTTAAATCAAAATCATAAATATGTTGATGATGAATATTTTGAAAATTTAGAAGAAATATTGATTATGTCTGACATTGGTGTTAATACAGTAATGGAAATAATTGATAGATTAAAAAAAAGAGTGAAAAAAGAAAATATAAAATCTTCTTTAGAATTAAAAGATATAATAGTTGACGAGATGTTTATAATATATGTTAATGGAGATATTATTACAAACAAAATTAGGTATGCTAAAGAAGGACCAACAGTTATATTATTTGTTGGGGTTAATGGTGCTGGTAAGACTACTACTATTGGTAAGTTAGCTGCTAAACTTCAAGATGAAGGGAAAAAAGTATTAATGGTTGCTGGTGATACATTTAGAGCTGGGGCTCTTGAACAGTTGAATGAATGGGCCGAAAAAATAAATTGTGATATTGTTTATAAGGAAAATAATGAACCAGTGAGTGTTATGTATGATGGCGTAAATAAAGCAAAAGAAGAAGGCTATGATGTTGTTTTAATTGATACAGCCGGAAGATTACAAAATAAAGTAGGTCTTATGAAAGAACTTGAAAAAATAAATAAAGTTATTGGTAAATTAGTTCCTTATGCACCTCATGAAACATTATTAGTTATCGATGCGACTACAGGGCAAAATGGAATAAGCCAAGCTAAGAATTTTAAAGAAATAACAGATATAACGGGTATCGTTTTAACTAAGTTAGACGGAACTGCTAAAGGTGGCATTGTTCTTGCTATAAAAGAAGAAACTGGTATTCCGGTTAAATATATTGGATTAGGTGAAAAAAAGGAAGATTTACGTAGTTTTGATATTGAAAAATATATTTATGGTTTGTTTAAGGGTGATAATGATGAATAAAACAATTTATTTTATAAATTTATTTGATTATTATGGCGACCTTTTAACAAAAAAACAGCAAGATTATTTTAAAGATTATTATTTTGATAATTTATCTTTATCAGAAATTGCGGAAAATAAACAGGTTTCAAGAAATGCTGCATATAAGCAAATTAAAGATGTAGAAATAAAGCTAAAAAAGTATGAAGATATTTTAAAATTATATGAAAATGGAAATGAAATTAAAAAAATAATTAAAGATTTAAATCCAAAAATAAAAAAACAAATAGAAAATTTAATATAAAGGGGAGATAATTATGTTTGGGAAAATATTATATATATCTAACACGGAAGCACATGTAGAAACACCACAAGATGGTTCAATGTCAACAAATATAATGAACATGCATGTTATATTTGAAGATGAAAAAAAGAAAATATTGGGTGAAGTAGAGGATATTAGTGATAATATTATTAAAATAAGATTTTTAGGAGAAATTTCTGATGGTAAGTTTGTTGGTGGTGTTATTAGAAAGCCAACATTTAATGCTAAATTAAGATTAATTGATTCAAGTGAAGTAGGTTTGCTTGTAGGTGAAGATAATGAATCATCTTTTGTTTTAGGTGAAAGTCCACTTTATGATGGTCATAAAATTATGGTTGATATTAATGACATGTTTAGTAGTCATATGGCTATATTTGGTAATAGTGGTTCAGGTAAGTCATGTGGGGTAGCTAGACTTTTACAAAATGTATTTTCAAATCCAAAACTTATGCCATTTCGTTCGAATTTCTTTATTTTTGATGCTTATGGAGAGTATCATAATGCACTTCAAAATATAGATAAAATAAATCCTAATTTAAATTTTAAATTTTATACTACTAATGTTAATCAACCAGATGGTGAAATTTTATCCATTCCAATTTGGCTTTTAGATATTGATGATTGGGCTTTACTTTTAAGAGCTGAGAAACACTCACAGTTGACTATTATTGAAAGAATGCTTAAACTCGTTACTATATTTGCATCAGAAGATGAATTAAGTACTAAATATAAAAATCATTTAATTGCTAAAGCTATAATGACTATTTTATATACAAATCAGACAGCTAGTAGTAAAAGAAATGATGTATTTAAAATATTAGCAACTTGTTCAACAAATGAGTTTAATTTAGAAGCTCCTGTTAGAGGAATAGGATATACCAGAAAATTTAGGGAATGTTTTACAATAGATACACAAGGACAATTTCCTGAAAGTATACTAATGACAGAATATATAACTGGTTTCATTGATGAATCACTTGATAAATATGAACCTACTGATATTAAATATTATACATTAGAAGATTTAGAAAAAGCTTTAGAATTTACGTTAATTAGTGAGGGACTTTTAAATAATGAGGAAACTTATTCTGATGCTATTACATTAAAAGTTAGATTACATGCATTAACAATATCTGAAGATTCTAAATATTTACGTTATCCAACCTTTATTACAATGGAAAATTATATAGCTTCATTAGTTGCTAAAAATGGTAGAAAAGCACAAATAATTAATTTTAATCTTGAAGATGTTGAGGATTGGTTTGCTAAAGTTGTAGTTAAATTATATACTAAAATGTTATTTAATTTTGCTAAAAGATTAAAAAATAGAGCTTCAATTCCATTTCATATCTTTGTAGAAGAAGCACATAGATATGTTCAAAATGATGGCGATGTAGAACTTATTGGATACAATATATTTGAAAGAGCGGCTAAAGAAGGTCGTAAATATGGATTAATATTTAATCTTATTTCTCAAAGACCGGTTGAAATATCTGATACTGTTATTTCTCAATGTGCGAATTTCTTAATATTTAAAATTACCCATCCGCTTGATTTGGATTATATTACAAAAATGTTGCCAAATATTTCTGCAGATATTGTTGAAAAGCAAAAAACATTACAACCCGGAACTTGCATGGCTTTTGGTAGTGCATTTAAAATACCAACAATTGTAAGAATGCAAATGCCTGATCCAGCACCATCTAGTAATAGTTGTGATGTATTTATAACATGGAAAGCTAATTAAAGTTTATTGGACTTTTTTCTTTAAAAATAATATAATTGATGTGTGTTCGAGTAGCTTAATGGATAAAGCCTTCCCCTCCGAAGGGAATGATGGGAGTTCGATTCTCCTCTTGAACACCATTTATTATTTTGATATAATTAAACCTGTGAAATTTAGTTTAGGAAGGATGATGTTATGAAAATAATTTCAATAAATGCTGGAAGTAGTTCATTAAAATTTAGTTTAATTGATATGGATGATAAAAATGTAATTGCTAGTGGAGTATTTGAACGTATTGGTAAAAGTGCTGGTATGGGTAATTATAAGATTAAATTTAATGGTGAAAAATATGAAGAAAATGCTTCTTTAAATGATCATACTGAAGCTGTAAATATTTTACTTGAAAAATTAATTAGTTTAAAAATAGTATCTTCACTTGATGAAATAGATGGTGTAGGTAATAGAGTAGTACAAGGCAAGGATTTATTTGATAAATCAGTTGTAGTCGATGACGATGTATGGAAAAAATTGGAAAAAATAAAAAACTTTGCACCATTGCATAATCCCGCTAATATGCTTGGAATTAAAGCATTTAAAGAGGCTTTACCTAATGCAGTTCATACGGCTGTTTTTGATACCGCATTCCATCAAACAATGAATAATATTCAATATATGTATCCTGTTCCTTATGAATGGTATGAAAAATATGGTATTAGAAAATATGGCGCACATGGAACAAGCCATAGATATATTACAGAAAAAGTTAAAAAGTTAGTTGGCAAAGAAGAATTTAAATTAATCAGTTGTCATATAGGAAATGGTGGTTCTATTTCTGCAGTTAAAGATGGTAAATGTATTGATACTTCTATGGGATTTACACCACTTGCTGGTATTATGATGGGTACTCGTTGTGGTGATATTGATTCATCATTATTGACTCCTGTTATGGAACAAGAAAATTTATCTATTGAACAGATTACTGATAAGTTGAATAAAGAAAGTGGACTTTTAGGTATAAGTGGAATTAGTAGTGATATGAGAGATATTGAAAAAGCATATAACGAAGGTAATGAGAAAGCTACTTTAGCACTTAATATGTATGTTCAAAAAATAGTTAATTATATCGCTCAATACTATGTTTTATTAGGCGGCGTTGATGTGATAGCATTTACTGCTGGTGTTGGAGAAAACTGTCCACTTGTTCGTAAAATGGTTTGTGATAAATTATCTTGTTTAAATGTATTTATAGATGATGAAAAGAATAATGTTCATGGTGAATTAGCTCAAATTAGTAATTCTAGTTCTAAAGTTAAAGTATATGTTATTCCGACTGATGAAGAATTAATGATTGCAGAAGATACATTGGAATTAATTGAAAAAACGCGTTAAGTGTCAGGATAAACACATAAGATTAAAAACTCATGCGTTTATCGGTGAACAAGCGTTTTTTTCTATGGACATTTGTAAAAAAATATGATATTATTTATTTGTTATTTGGTCTATTGGTCAAGTGGTTAAGACGCCACCCTCTCAAGGTGGAAGCATGAGTTCAATTCTCATATAGACTACCAATTTTGATTTATAAGTCTTTGTGTAAGACTTTTTTTATACATAAATATTGATGTAGGGTAACATAAATAATATTAATTGTAAAAGACCATATTAAGGCCCAAAGTCCAATGTTAGATAGTGATAATATAAAAAGTAATGTTGTTCTTATTATCGTTCCTTGTAAGGTTCCATTCATAGCTTCTTTTGCTTTTCCCATTGCTTGCAAGCCTGCTGTTAATGGTGATTGAATATAATAAATAAGACCTATTGGTGCTAAAACCTTTAAGTATTTAATGCCTACAATATTGTTATATATTAATTTCATTGGAATGGTTGGAATAAATTCAAATATTAATGTAAAAAATATTCCGATTGCTAATGATAGTGTAATAGCTAGTTTTAATTTGTTTTTTATATATTTGTAATTTTTTTTGCTATAAGCTTTACTTATATTAGGAATCAGAGCTTGTGAAATCGCCAGTGTAAAAAATGAAGGCAATAAAATTAGTGGCATGATGTAACCGTTTATGATTCCATATTCATTAATTATAAATTTATTTGAATAACCACACTTTAAAAGCCCATATGTTAAAATTATTGGTTCAAAGAAAAATCCAATCGATCCTATTATTCTACTCATAGTTGTTGGTATCCCTATGTTAAATACATCTTTTATGTTTTTTTTGTTTATTTTTAAATCTTTTTTTGATATTTTAAAATTTTTAGGAATAAAGAAAAATAATATTAAAATTGAGGTGAGTTCACTTATTATATTTGTTAATATTATAAAAGCAACTGCGTATTCAATTCCTAATTTCATAAAATATGGGATGCCAATGATTAAACTAATTAGTCTAACTAAATCTTCTGTAATGTTTGAAATTACATGTGGCAACATTTTGTTTTTACCAAAGAAATATCCCCTTAATATGCTTGAAATACTGATAAATGGCAGTACAAACCCGATTGAAATAAGAGCCCAGTAACATTCATCGCATTTTAATAAACTATGGCTAATGTAAAAGGATGTTAAGAATAGAAATATTATTATAAATATATTTATGATAAGTGATATGGGAATAATTGAAAAAACTAAATTTTTATTGTTTTTGTTATCTTCTGCTACTAGTTTACTAATAGCAACTGGAAAGCCTAATTGGGCGATTGACATTAGTAATATAAAAGTAGGTGATATTAACATGTATATTCCCATACCGTTTGTTCCAATTAATCTAGCTAAAATAATTTTAATAAACATACTTATAATTTTAGTTATAAATCCTCCTATTAAAAGTATTATTACTGATTTAAAAAAAGAATTATTTTTCATATAAAATATTATGAAAATAATAAAAAAAAATTACATTTTATTGTAATTTAAATATTTAATTTTTTTAAATATTCTTTCTTTAAAGTTTTAATA
>CAVKUP010000009.1:0-35116 GCA_963659735.1 bacterium | reverse complement strand
GGTTCGTATGTTGCCCACACTGGTAAATTTCTATTAATTTCTTCGATGGAATAATTTTTATAATTTTTAGGCGAAAAATTAGGCCTTGCAGATAGAGCTAAAATTTCACCATTATTAGGATTCATTACTAAACCAATTGCCCTATCTGGTGAGTATTTTGTTGTAGCATTACTTAATTCTCTTTCTAATGACGTTTGAATTTCATTATTAATAGTTAAAGTTATATTCATGCCACTTTGTGGCTTTTCATATATTTCATTTAAATTTAATTTGTTTCCTTTAGCATCGCTAAAATATTTAATAGCACCATCTTCACCAGTTAAATAGTTATTATAAGTAAGCTCAATGCCACTTAATCCTTGATTATCAATGCCAACAAATCCTAGGGTATGTGCCATATATGTATCATAAGGATAATATCTTTGAGATTCTTTGACTAAATATACACCATCTAATTTTAAGGCTTTAATTTTATCTGCTATTTCATAAGATAATTTTCTTCCTTCTGGATGAACTCTTTCAATTGATGTTTTTTTACTAACATGTTTATACATACTATCAAAATTCACATTTAATATTTCCGATAATTTTTTTGCGACGTCTTTTTTATCTTTAATTTGATTTGGAATTACAACTAATGATGTAGTTGTAATGTTATCAGCAAGTACAATGCCATTTCTATCATAAATTAATCCTCTATCTGCTTTAATAGGTAAATTTCTACTCCATAAATTACTCGCATATTTATTTAATTTTTTATAATCAATTACTTGTATATAAAAAACTCTAAATATTATTACTATGAATATAAAAAAAATAAATATTAATGTTATTTTTATACGTTTATGGATATTTTTAAAAAACATATAATCACCATTTAAATATATGAAAAAAATTTAAAATACTTTCATAAATATTATTTAATAAATAGCTTATTTTTTAATTAACATCCATTGCAATTGACACACTTCAAATTTTAGTGCTATAATACACCTGAATTTTTCATTAATATATTTAGGAGGGGGAAAATGAGTACTGATGATTTTTATAAATCTTTTAAAATTATTAATAATTGCATAGGAAAATATGCTTTGGTTAATATCAATGAATTTATTAGACTTCAAAAAACAAATGGTGAATATAAGTGGTTACCATTTGAAATTAATAATCTTCCAGCAATTCCTATTGAACTGGATTCACTTAATGAAATAGAAATTCAAAAAAGTCAATGCACACAAATTATTGTAAAACCAACCTGGTCATTTGTTACTAATAAAAAACCAATTATAACACAAAATATTGAAAGAATAATATTCATTAAAAATGATGAAAATAATGAATGTCATATTTTTAATAAAGTATATACAAATCCCAATTTTTTAACAACACGCAATTGGACAAAAGCAACAAATGACAATATACTTGTTAACCCAGAACATGCAATTGAATGGAAAAAAACATTTAAAGGACTACTTTTTGGCTTTAATGAAAAAGAAAAATTAGAATACTACATTAATAGTTATTCAAAAGAATTAGAAGAATTTAACAGGATTTATAAAGAAAGTGAAAATAATGCAAAAGCTTTTAATGCATTTCAAAAAAAATATATATAATAAAAAGCTCCTAAATCGAGCTTTTTTTTACATCATTTTATCTAACATTTCATCAGTTTCACAAAGTGCTTTATTAAAAATTTGTTTCATTTTATTTTTTACAGGCTCATTATACTTTTGATAAGCTAATGTAGCAGCACTTCCAATTGCCATTAGGCAAACATTTTTAACTGTATTCATTATATCACCTACTTGCTAGAATATGATGTTTTGTATGCATACATTTTTATTTTAGCAATTATTTTCAAATTTATACCTTATTTTATCAAGTAAATGTGAATTTCTAACATATTCATTATTATTATGAACACTAAATAAAAACGCATCTGGTTCGCCTATTAATATTAACTTTTTTTTAGCTCTTGTAATTCCAGTGTACACAAGTTTCTTATATAACATTCTTCTATATGATAATGACATTGGCATAATAACCATTTCAAATTCACTGCCTTGACTCTTATGTATACTAATTATAAACCCATGTTTTATCTTGTTAAAATCTTTTGGAGTATATTTTACTAAATTACCATCAAAATCAACATAAATTTCATTTTTTTTATTTTCTTTAGTATTACCATATTTTATATATTTTATAATTCCTATATCACCATTATATACATTTTCCTCTGGTATATTTACAAGCTGAAGTACTTTATCATTTTCTCTAAAAATTGTATCACCTATTTTGATTTCTCTTTTATTTATACTTTTAGGATTAAATATATCTTGCAAACATTTGTTTAAATTATCAATTCCATTTTCTCCCTTATACATTGGAGCTAGTATCTGAAGTTTTTTATAATCATATCCTTTTTCTATTACTTTTTTACACAAATTAACTAAATTATTATTTATGTAATTAGCTGAACATTTTAAAAATGTATAATCGTTATAAGTATTTAAATAATCATCTGATAATTTTCCATTTTTTATTTCATGAGCTAATGATATTATATATGAATTTTCATCTTGTCTATATAAATGATCTAAATGAACTACATCAACACAGTTACTCAATATTAAATCCTTAAGCAAATTACCAGGTCCAACACTAGGCAATTGATTATAATCACCCACTAGTATCATTTTAATATTGTCTTTTAACCCTTTAAGTAAACTATCAAACAAACTAATATCTATCATACTAACTTCATCTATTATTACAAATTTTACATTAGATTTATTTTCTTCATTAATCATAAATTCATTATTATCTTTATTCCATTTTAAAAATCTATGTATGGTTGACGCAGGAAGTACAGTTGATTCACTCATACGTTTACTAGCCCTTCCAGTAGGTGCTAGTAAGGCAAGCATATCCGTAAATTCATCATAATCTAAATTATTAATATGTTGATATAATTCCGTTATAGCCTTAATTATCGTTGTTTTTCCAGTGCCAGGTCCTCCTGTTATAATTAAAATATTTTCTTCTAATGCTTTCTTTATTGCTTGTTTTTGTTGAACATTATATTTAATATCATTAATGTCTTCTAGTTGTTCAATTAAACTATTTAGTTTTTTGAATTTTTTTCTTTCTTTATTTTTTAAGGAATAGATTCTTTCAACAATGTTATTTTCAGCATCCCATATTTCTTTAAGGTAATATTCATCATTATTAATTACAATATAATCTCTTTCTTCTAGTCTTTTAAATATTTCGTCATAATTGTCAAAATCTATATTTAGTAATTTATTAACATTTTTTACAATAATCTCTTTTCTTAGAAAACTATCTCCATTTTTATATATTAAATTTTTCATAGTATATAATGTAGCAGCTTTAACCCGTTGAACGTCATATAAATCTACATTTAATTTTTGAGCCGCTTTATCAACCTTCACAAATGAAATATCTTGAAGGTTATAAGAAATTTGATATATATTTGAATCAATGATTTTTAAAGTATTTACTTTATATTCATTATAAATATTTAATGATTCTCTCATAGTAAATTCTAAGTCAATTAGTTTTGCGATAACTTGATGACTTTCTTCATATTTTTTTAAATTAGATGCTATTTTATTTGCATTTTTTTTAGTTAGTTTTGGTACTAAATCCAAACAAGATGGATCATCTAATATTCTATCTAATGCATTATCACCTAATGTTTCTGCTACAATTTTAGCAAGTTTTTCACCTATACCCGGAAATAAATCACTAGCTAAAAAAATTGTAACAGCATCTTTTCCAGTTGGTTTAATTCTTTCATATTTATTTGATTGAAATTGCATTCCATATCTTGGGTGATTAACCACCTCACCATACATTATATATGTATCATCTTCGTTTAAATTATGAAAATATCCCGTAAATGTTATTGTTCTATTTATATAATCATTCAGTAAATCATCATTTGTTTCACGTAACTTAAATAAACCAATTACATAACCTTTTTCCGATGAAAAGATTGCTTTTCTAAAATTCCCTTTAATATATGTTTCCATTCTATCACCTACAAATATACCTAAAATAAACTTTAATCAATTAATATCAACTTTTTTAAGATAACTGTCAATATTAAAAAAGCCCTTTTTAGGCTTTAATTAATCTTTTTTTGTACTTGATCTTTAGGTCCATCAAAATCAACCATACCGTTTTCAATATAATATTTTGCAAATTTATTCGCATCAATACCATTTACATTAACAACTTTTCTGCCATTTTGATCTTCAAAAATGGCATCACCATTTCTTTGAATTTGCAATTTATAACCGTTTAAACTTGGAATTTCAACATCTGTTTCGTAGACAATTTCAGTAGCCCTAGCCATACTCTGTGATTCAGCAGCATTCATTGCTATAGCGCCACCAAACACAGTAAGACCAATAGCAACACCTACCATAATTTTTTTTATACGTTTTGAATTTTCCTTTTGAAAGCTAAATCTTTCATTTCTTCTTGGTAATCTACCTACCCTTACAAAATCATCTTCATTATTTTTTTCATACATTTTTATCACCACACTAATTATAACAAATTTATTTATTATATTCAATAATTTCACTTATCAAATACGGATATTCAACTTTTCTTGACCTAATTAATATTTCATTTCCATGTAATTTTTTATTACTTTTTACTTTTATATTTAAATAATTAGAACTATGTCCAACTAAATAACCATCTTGATATACTTCTGGAATAAATGTAATTTCTTTATTAACATACTTATTCATATAATCAATTTCAAATTCTTTAGATATTTCTAATAATTTTCTTACTCTTTCTTTTTTTACTCTACCATCCACTTTGTTTGACATTTTACTAGCAACAGTTCCTTCTCTATCGGAATAAGGAAAAACATGTATTTTTGTAAATTTTATTTTTCTGATTGTTTCTATCGTTTCATTAAAAAGTTCTTCTGTTTCAGTTGGAAAACCAACTATAACATCTGTTGTAATATTTATATCTGGTCTTATTTCTCTTAATTTTTTTATCTTATTTATAAAGTAATTTTTATCATATTTTCTATTCATTTTTTTCAAAATTTCATCTGAACCAGACTGTAGTGGAATATGCATATGACTAACTAAAACTTTACTATTTTTTATTACAGATAAAACTTGATCATTTAATTCAGTTACTTCAACTGATGATATTCTAAGTCTTTTTAAACCGTCTAATTTAACTAAATCACTAAGTAATGAAGCAAAATTATAATTACCATCATGATAATTACCAGTATGAATTCCTGTTAAAACTATTTCCTCATGTCCATTTTTTATTAATTCTTTTGCTTCTTTCAAAATAATATCACGTTTTTTACATCTAACATGACCCCTAACATAAGGTATTATACAATATGTACAATAATTATCACATCCATCTTGGATTTTAATGTATGCTCGTGTCAAATCAAAATTGCTTAAACTCATGTTTTCAAAATCCGCATTTTCCATACTTTCAATTGCGTTTATTTTTTTATTTTTGTAATCCTTAATAAAATTTACAATTTCTGTTTTTCTTTGATTACCTATTATTATATCTGCATCTATATCAATGTCTTTTTTGTTTTGTATCATACATCCACAAACTATTAAAATAGCATTGGGATAATTTCTACGTAAGCTTCTTATCATTTTTCTTGATTTACTATCAGCTGTGTTAGTTACCGTACAAGTATTTACAATTGCAATATCAGGCATTTCAGATTTATGATAGCCATGATTTTCCAATAGATTAGCCATAACTTCGCTTTCATATTCATTAACTTTACATCCTAATGTTATTATTTTATAAGTCATATATACCTCCAAAAAAATAAGCTATTTCTAGCTTATAAATTCTTTCTAAATTCTTTTAATGAATTTAAAAATTGTTTGTTTTCCATTTTTTCTTCATCATTATTAATTTCATTATAAGCATCGCCTATTATACTATTCGTTTTAAAGACTGGATCTTGTTTTTTAATTTTTTTTGCCGTTTTGTTTTGAATTCCATATATCGGTGAAATAATATCTGAATTTTTGAATCCCTGATGTACAGGTTTTTGTTCAATATCTAATTGTTTTGAATGTTCCTCGAATGTATTAATTGCAGACGAAACTTTCATATCAGCATTTTCTTCAGCTTGTCTTTCATATTCATTAGCAGTTGCTTTTAATTTTTCGGCTTCCGCCATTAATTCTTGATAACTTATGATAGCACTTTCTTCTTGTTGTCTTTCAAATTCGTCTATATCATCTTTTGATGTCTCATTTTGCTTTTTTAAATCTTCACTCATTTGATTAAATACTCGTTCTAATTCTTCTTTTGCTTTTGCTTGTTCATCAGTTAAAGAAACATTAGGCTCATCAACATTAACAAATTGAATATCGTTGTCATATCTTTCATCTTCACTTATTGGTTTAACTTTCATTTTATTATTTACTATTTTATAAATCACTGCAATAATAATTAAAATAAGTACAATAACAAGTGCAATAGCGATTAGTATGCTATCAGCAATTTCAAATAATATATTCATATAAATTCACTCCAATATAAAAGCCATTTTTTTGAAAATAAAAACAAGATTTTTTAATCCCTGTGGCTTACAAACTCTATATATAGTTTACCATAAAGAGAAATTTTTTCAAAGTAAATTTTAACATTTTACATGAACTTATACCTTTTTTCGATTTTAAAAAACAAATTTCTAATACCAAAAAAAGAAAGAATATTCTTTCTTAAATAAAAGCAGAGCCGAGTAAAATAGCTAATAGTATATATAAAACCAACACTATTAGATAGCTATTACTTCGTCCACATGGTTTTTCACATGAACTATTGCAGGACATAATTACTCCTTTCTAGGGCTTATAGGTAAGCTCCAAGTATGATTATTAAAAGAATAAATAATACTAATACGATTGCAGCTGAAGGTGTTGTTGAATTACACATATTTAATCATCCTCCTTTTTATACCTTTCACATTATTTTATGGTAATAAGAGTTTTATGTGATTACTTATGAATTAAAAGAAACAAAAAGATTGAATTTTTTTATGATTTTTGCTATTATTTATTATGTAATATGAAAGGAAGAGATTTATTTGAAGAAGAAAATATTTGCAAGTCTACTTGTGATAACACTTTTATTAACTGGATGTGGTAATACAGCTAATTTAAAGAATGGAAAAGAAGTAGTCGCTAAAGTAAATGGCAAAACTATCACTGCTGAGGATTTATATAGTGAATTAAAGAAACAAGGTGGTGCTGTTACATTAACTAATATGATTGATGAAGTTATTGTAAATAAGGAAATTAAAACTGATGATGACGCTAAATCATATGCTGAATCACAATTAAAGTCTTATAAAAAGTCTTATGAAAGTTACGGTAAAGATTTTTCATCTGCTTTAACTAGTGCTGGATATTCTGGTGAGGATGAATTTAAAGAAGCTTTAATTTTAGAATATAAAAAGAAAGTTGTTACTGAAAATTATGTTAAAGATCAATTAACAGATTCTGAAATTCAAACTTATTATGATAATAAAATATTTGGTGATATTGAAGCTAAGCATATTTTGATAAGTCCTAATACAAATGATAATATGACTGATGATGAAAAAACAGCTGCCGAGAAAAAAGCTAAAAAAGAGGCTCAAAAGATTATTAAAAAATTAAATAATGGCGAAGATTTTGAAAAGTTAGCTAAAAAATATTCTGATGATAAAGGAACTGCTAGTAAGGGCGGTAAATTAACTGTTACATATGGTTCTGTTGTTGATGAATTTTGGAATGCTACTAATGAATTAAAAGATGGTGAATATAGCAAAACACCGGTTAAATCTGATTATGGTTATCACATTATTTATCGTATTAAACAAAAATCAAAACCTGCTTTAAAAAAGGTTAAAAGTGATATAATTGATAAGCTTGTTGAAGAGAAAACTAATGATGATTCAACATTACAAACTAAAGCTTTAGTTGCTTTAAGAAAAAAATATAAATTAAATATTTCTGATGATGAATTAAAGAAATCATATGATAGTACTGTAGCTGCTTCATTAACATCAAGTTCAACTAGTTCATCTTCAAGTTCAGAAAACAGTTCAAATTAATGAACTGTTTTTATTTATAAAATCATTTATTTGCTCAGTTGTAAATCCTTTTGAAAATAGTTTTTGTTTTAGTTTATTATTTAGCTCATAACCACTATATTTTATTTTTAACTTATCATATGTTTTTATCATTTCTTTTTCAAAATTTTTATTATCAATTTTAACATTATTTAAACAATTTGTGATATCTTGTTTATCATAGCCTAAGTTTAATAAATATAAATTCATCTTTTGTTTAAAAATATAATCGGTATATTTTGTATTTGTTTCAATTTTTTTATTAATTATTTTATTTATTTTTTTGATAATAATTTTTTCATTAAAACTTTCTAGTGCTTCTTGAATAAAAATATCATCTATTTTATTAATTTCTAGAAATTGTTTTATTTTATAAGGACCATCCATACTTAAATTTATACGATCATTTGTGTATGCTTTAGCAAATTCCCTATCATTTAATAAATTTAAATTTTTTAATTTATTTATTATTTTTTCTATGTCATATTGTTTTACTTGATTATTTTCAAGTTCTTTTCTAACTTCCCATTCGCTTTTTAATTTTCTAGAAATTTTTTTCAATATTTTATTATAATTTTCATAATAGTTTGTATCCTCTTTTATTTTATTTAAGATTTCACTAGTTATTGTTTTATCATATAGTAAATTATTTTCCAATATGACATTATCATATGAAATTATTGTTTGATTATTATCAAACTGTATTTTATATTTTGACCCTATTTTTTTTATTGCACTAATTTTCATATTTTTCCTTTCTAATCTCTCAATACAAATTATAACAAAAGCAAACGTGTGTTTGCAATATAATTTTGTATAATTATTGTTTTTTTAAGCAATATATAAATGGAAAGGATTTGATATTATGAATACAAGTATTAAAACACACATTTTAAATAATTTTAAAGGAGCTACGATTGAAGAAATAAGAAGTTCTATTGATGCCTCTGTTAATGATAAAGATGAAATTACTTTACCTGGTCTTGGTGTTTTCTTTAATCTTGTTTGGGGAAAGTGTAATAATGAGGAAAAAATAAATATTTTAAATAAATTAAAGGATAGCTTTTAACTATCCTTTTATTGTTGGTTTATTAAATTTTTTATTGTTATATGTTACTTGGTATATTGAGCCATCTACTATTTGATTATTTTGAGTTGTTTTAGTTTGAAATGTAAATAAATTTGTTCCAAATGTAAATGTATTATTTTTTATGTTATTTTCAGTTAATGTTATGTTTAATAATGGATCTTTTATTTTTGCTTCATTTAATGCAGCTTTTAAATCATATAATTTTACTCCTGCATTATCATATACCAAAAGATTTGTGTTTGATGAATTATCAGCAATAAACAATTTATTATCAAATATTCCCATTTTTATATTTGTAACATTGTCAATTTTTGTTATTGCTTTTTTATCATTGATAAACACACCTGTTTTTTTAGTTGTTTTATCCGAATATATAACTGTTGCGACTAAAGTTTTTCCATCAATGCTTATATTTACATCGTATCTTGTATAACCACCTTTACATCCGGCCATTGATAATGCATTATATTCATCTAATGAAACACTAAATTTACATTGTGCATTAACATTAGGATATGGATTTACATCTAGCGGCTGACTATTTGTTGTTGAAACATTATCTAAATTTTTTTTAGGACTATTATTAAGTACAACAAATGTTAACGCGACTATTAAAACAATTACCAATATCATTAAAATATAAATTAAAACTATTTTCCCCTTTTCATTCTTCATTGTTATCACCCTACATTTAATATAACATATTTTTTATTAAAATTAAAGCTATTTAATTTTCTAATTTTGTTATTTCATTTGCAATCAATTGATATTCATTAAATCTTTTTTCAACTTTACATTTTATTTTCAAAAATTCACCGGGAAATAAATTTTGCTTGTAAACCTTAGGAAATATTACTACTTCAATTTGTGAAAGCTCATCACTTACATTTAAAAAAGCCATTTTTTCTTTGTTTTTTGTTTCTATTTCTCTTACTTTATCTATACTAACAATAACAGTTATATTTTTATCAAAATAATTATTTATATTTTTTAAATCAACGACATTATATATTTTTTTAAATTCTCCTATTGGGTTTACAGTTAGATAGAAACCCAAAATATCTAATTCTTTTTGCATAAGGGTTTTTTTAGAAAATTCTTTATATTTAATTATCTCTGGTTTTAAACTATCATCTACATATTTTCCTATTTCACTATAATTTAATATTATATCTATATTATTAATTAGTGTTTGTTTATTTTCAAATTCATCAAAAGCTCCCACATATATTAAATTTTCAAATGATGTTTTATCTATAGTGCATCTTGATACAAAATCAAAAATGTCTTTATAGTTTCCATTTTTTCTTTCTTCAATGATTTTATTTATACTAATTTTATTAACTCCTTTAATATGAGATAAAGGATATATTATTTTTTTATTTATTATTTTATAATCATTATCACTTAAGTTTATATTTGGTTTATTTATTATTACACCATTTGAACTGCATTCATAAATATATTCTTTTGTTTTTTCTTCACTACTAATAACTGATGATAACATGTGTTTCATAAAGACTTCAGGATAATATGCTTTTAAATAAGCCATTTTGTATGAAATCATGCCATATGCGACTGAATGTGAACGATTAAAGCCATAGTCCGCAAATTTAAATATCATATCATATACTTTAATAGCTAAATCTTTACTATATCCATTTTTGATACTACCATTTATAAATTTATCTTTTTCTTTTAAAAGAATACTTTCGCTTTTTTTACTCATAGCCCTTCTTAAAAGATCAGCTTGCGCTAAAGTATATCCGGCCATTTTGTGCGCTATTTGCATGATTTGTTCTTGATAAACAATTACTCCATATGTTGATTCTAATATTGGTTTTAAATCATCATGAAAATAATCTATTTTTTCTTTTCCTTCTTTTCTTTTGATATATGAATCTATATTTTTCATCGGTCCGGGTCTAAACAAGGCGAGTGCGGATACTACATCTTCAAATGTTGATGGTTTTAATTTTTTTAAAAAGTTCTTCATTCCGTCAGATTCAAATTGGAATATTCCTATTGTTCTTCCTTCTTTAAAGATATTTAGAGCTAATTTATCATTTTCTTTTATGTCATCAATTTTAAGATTTATTTCTTTTAAAATATTAGATATAAGTGTTAGATTTTTTAATCCTAGAAAATCCATTTTTAAAAAGCCTAATTGTTCTAAATAATCTTTATCATATTCACTAACATAAATGTCATTTATTTTATCAAGTGGTATATAATTATCTAACCTTTCTTTTGACATTATAATACCAGCTGCATGTATTGATGTATGTCTTTTTAATCCTTCAATTTTTGAAGCTATTTTATATATTAGTTTAAATTCTTGGTTGTTTTTAAGAAATGTTTTTATTTTTATATCTTGATAATTTTGTTTTAGATTTAATTTTGAATTTATTAATTTAGATAATTCATCTGTCTTCTTTTGATTTGCACCTACTGTTTTACTTATATCTCTTATTGCTTGTCTTGAAGCAAATGCGGCAAATGTTACTATTAAAGCAACTTTTTTATTTCCATATTTTTCAACACAATATTTTATAACCTTTTCTCTTTTTGTATCTTCAAAGTCAATATCAATATCAGGCATTGTTATACGTTCAGAATTTAGAAATCTTTCAAATAATAGGTTATATTTTAAAGGATCAATAGTTGTGATATTTAGACAGTATGCGACAAGACATCCAGCAGCACTTCCCCTACCTGGTCCAACTAAAATGTCATTTTCTTTAGCATATTTAACATAATCAGCGACAATTAAAAAATAATTGCAAAAACCCATTTTATTAATGGTTTCTAATTCTTTTTTTAATCTAATAGCATATTTTTTTGGTGCTTTATCACCAAAGATTCTTTTCATTCCTTTTATACACTTATCTTTTAAATTTTGAAATGCATCTATACTTTGATCATATACTGGAAGCATATCTTTATTTGTTTCTATTTTTAAATTACACATTTCAACGAAATATTCATTATTTTTATCAAATTTTTTTAAAGGTAACAAGCTTTTATTTTGAATATTAGCTATTTCGGTTATTGTTTTTCCTTCATCTATTGCTTTTAGGTATTTTAAATATACTTCATCTTCTTTATTTATACAAAGTATTTCATCCATGTATAAAATATTTGATGCCTTTATTTTAGATTTCTCTTCTTCATTTTTATAGGTAATAAAAATATGTTTATATATTTTTTTTATTTGATTATATATATTTCTACTTTCATAAGGTAGAAGGCAAATTAAATTATCGGAATAGTTGTTTAAATCATTTATGATTAATTTGTCTTTTAATGTTGTTAATTTTAACAAATTTCTATATCCACTATAATTTTCCGCATATAGTATTAATTTTTCTTTAATATTTATTTCAAGGCCAATTATTGGTTTGATGTTATTTTGTATGCATTTTGTATAGAATTCAAGTGCACCATACATATTTTGATCGGTAATCGTTAAAGCTTTTATGTTATATTTTAAAGCTGTTTGTATAAGCTCATCAATTTTAATTGTACTTTTTAAAAGTGTATTATTTGTTTTTATATTCAGTGGTGCATACATAACTATCCCTCCTTAAATTATTTTACTATAATTTGAATTTTTATAAAAGATTTTATTTACATTATATTTCGCAATTTGCTATAATATTTAATAATTTATTTAGGAGGTTTTTATATGAAATGCGATAATATTTTAGATGCATTTGGATTAGATGATGTTTTGGAAAATCTATGCATCTGTAATATATTCAAAAGAAAAGAAAAAATAGTTAATGATAAGTTAATGGTATATTATGAAAATACAGGCCTTGATTTTGGATTTTTTTGTAAAGATGTTAATTTATTTGTATCACTTAAATCATCTCCTGGTCAAGCTTTGAATGTTAATGACAAAATTGATGATTTATGTGCTGTTTCTTGTACTTCTTTAAATTTGTTTTCTGATGACATTGAAAATATCTTAAATGAAAGAGCTAAGGAAGATGGTAATTTTTATATATTTAATGATGAAGTTAATAGTTTTGAAGAAATAAATGATGAAAAAATATTAAAGTTTTGTAGTCATGAGGATGAAGAAGAAGTTAATTTTTCTAATTTAAATATATCTGAAATGTTTAGGTCTATTAAAGGCACTATTATTTCTCAGGATAATCAGGTTATGCAGATACTTGCTTCTATTTATAAAAATCAAGCTGTCATTAATTCTGATTTGGATGATGATACAATTTCTAAATTAAAGGAAAATATTATTGTATATGGTCCAACCGGAACTGGTAAGACTGAAATTTTAAAACAAATTGCTAGAATGTGTGGTATTCCAATTGTTATTGAGGATGCGACTTCATTTACAGAAACAGGATATGTTGGTAGAGATGTTTCAGAAATGCTTAATGATTTATATACCCAAGCTAATGAGGATATTAATGTAGCTCAAAAAGGAATATTGGTTATTGATGAATTTGATAAACTCGCAACTAATGGTGGCATTGGAAGTGAAGATGGTCCTTCAAGGCAAGGTGTTCAAAGGTCACTATTAAAACTATTAGATGGTGGTGTTGTTTCATTTTCCGAAGATGGTATTGGTGGGGAAATGATAGGATTTGATACTTCTAAACTAACTGTTGTGGCTTTAGGCGCTTTTGATGGTATTATGAAAGATGATGAATATGAAGATATAACTATTAAAGATTTTACTGATAGAGGTATTATGAGAGAAGTCGCTGGTAGATTTTCTAAGCTAGTGGCAATGAATTCATTAAGTAAAAAAGATTTTGAAAAAATATTATTAGAATCTAATTTAAGCCCTTTAAATACTTATAAAAGATTTTTTGAAGGTATTGGAGTCGAATTTACTTATGATGAAGATTTAATAGATTATATTTCTGATGAAGCTCTTGCTCTTAATTTAGGTGCGAGAAGTTTAAAAACTGTTTTTGATAATATAATTAATGATGAACTATATAAAATATTTGCTGAAGAAAAAAAGATAGTTCATTTAAATAAACCCGAAAAAAGTAAATCATATGTTTTAAAAAATAAAAAAAGAAACAGTAAATCTAATATTGGATTTGCATAAAATTAATAAATTTTAGGTGTTACATTTGACTTATTTACTATAATATGGTAAAGTTAAGGACGTAGGAAAAAACTTAAGGAGGGATATTATGGCAAAGAAAATAACTGAAGCAAAACCTTTATTTGGTAATCGTCGTTCTCATGCATTAAATGCTACTAAACACGCTTTTAAACCAAATTTACAAACAGTAACTATTGATGGAAAAAAATATAGAATTACTGCTCGTGAATTAAAAACTATTAAAAATAAATTATCTGTATAAAGTTCTATTTGAACTTTTTTATATTAAAAAGAAAGCCTTGAGAGATAAGCTTTCTTATTTTATTGTAAATGATATACCAGTTTTTTCATTTTTTGCAGATACTTCATAACCTAATAAAGTTAATGTCTGCTTTACTATTGATAAACCTAATCCAAACTGGCCTTTAATACCTTTTTTATAAGGAGTAAACATGTCATTTAAAATATTTTCATTTATATTAGGACCGTCATTATAAAATGTGATGCGATGGTTTTTTATTGTTATTTTTATTATTTTATTTGCATAACGAATAAAATTACTTAAGATATTATCAATAATCGCTTCCCACATGTCGGTCGAACCTTTAAAATCAGTTTTTTTATCTAATATATCAATTTGCCATTTAATATCTGGCCTTGTTATTTTAAATTTAGATACAGATTGTTCTAGTATTTCTGTTATATTTATTACATCACTTTTATAATCATCCATATCTTTAAAATACGTTAATTTATTTAAATATAGTAAGGAGTGTACTTTTATTTCTAATTTTTTTATTTCTTGTTTTATTATTTTTAATCCGTGTTTTTCATCTTGCACGCCATCTTCAATTGCTTCTATATATGACTTTATAACGGTGAGAGGTGTCTTAAAATCATGAGAAATATTTTGATACATTTGGTTTTTATATTCTTCCCCTTTTAATAGGGTAAGCTTCATTTCATCAATGGCATTAGACAAGACTTTTAATTCATCATCTACCTTATATGTATATTTATCAACATATTTATCATTATCTAAGTTATCTACTTTTTCTTTTAGATGGTGAATTTTTTGGGCGAGCAGCTGACTCCACCAAGCTACTATTGCAATCATAAGTAACAAGGTAATAAATAAAACAGGGAATAAAGCTTCTAATATGTCAGTCCGCATTTGACGAATATAAGCATCGCTTGTTATAGCAACACGGTAACTACTTTCGTCTTTTTTTGTATAATAATAGTATGTTTTATTTTTGTAATTAAATTTACCATATTCCCCTTTTATGTTGTTTATAATTTGATTAGTTGGAAGATTAGCTACTTTATTCATATTACTTGATACTGTTATAACATCATTTTCTATATAAATGTATGCTATTTTACTATCAATTTCCTTTGAAAAGGTATCGTTTTGAACTACATCTAATGGATTTTTTAAATATAAATATATATTTTTTTCATATATTGGTAATAAAACTTTAGGAAAAACAACGGCAAAACTTATATAAATAAGTGCAAACATAACTAATACAATAGTTAATATTTGCCTATATAAATTATGTTTTAATTTCATGATAGACGGTATCCGTATCCATATACTGTATTTAATCTTAATTCAGGCATTTTTTTTCTAAGCCTTCTTACAAGATCATCAACTACCCTATCACTTCCAAAGTAATCATCACCCCAGACTTTTTTTAATATATGGTTTCTTGAAAATGATTTGTTTTTATTTTTTATAAACATTATTAGTAGATTAAATTCTAAAGTAGTGAGAGAAATTTCTTTAGTATCATTTTTTACTAGTCTTTTGTCTAAATCAATTTCATAAGGTCCATATTCAATTGTCTTTCCTTGTGCAACATAAGTTCTTTTTATTATGTTGTTTACTCTTAATACCAATTCTTTGGGAGAATATGGTTTAGCTATGTAATCATCACTTCCTAATTCTAAACCAATTATTTTATCTAAATCTTGATCTCTAGCAGATGTAAATATTACGGGAATATCGTTGCTTTCTTTTATTTTTTTTATAATGTCATAGCCACTTATTTCATCACCTAACATTATATCTAATATCCATAAATCAACTTTATCAGTTGTGTGATTTAAAGCTTCTTTCCCACTATAATATTGTGTTACAAGATAACCTTCTCTTTCCAAATATGATTTTATAAGATTATTTAAATTTTTTTCATCTTCAACTAAACAAATTTTATACATTAATTAATCGCCTCTTTTAATAGTATAACACTATTTTACTATTTTCTCATCTATCACTTCCCTTCATAGAGCTTTTCTTTGGCTCTGTAATAATAGTACTAAAAAATTATGAATAAAGTTTGACAGAAATATGTGAAAATATGTGAAAAGAAGTTACCGATGTAACTCCTTTAAATTTCGCCAATATACTCAAGCAATTTTATAAACATTTTAACAAATTTTTTATCAAGGCCAGCTCTTGATAATTTGCGTATTTCAATTCTTTTTTTCTTTATATCAAGTGTACTAAACAAAATATTATCAATTTTTTCCTTCATTTCAGTTGATATTTGTAAGTCACTAATTATTCTTTCAATATCTTCATTTATTAATCTAACCGCATCTATTTCAATATCCTTACCCTTACAACTCAATGATAATTGTCCTACTGTTGGAACATCCTTAATTTCAACAACAAAATTAGGTCCATCAATATAAGTTTTTAATGATAATGATATATTATTACAAAATGCAGTTACATCTTCAGCTCTTTTTGTATTTCTAAAAATAATTTTATAATTACGTTTTTCAGGAATAATTCCACTTTTACCATCAATTGCTCTAATTACAACACTATAATTGTTTGGCATATATGTATATTCAATTTGCGTTAATATATAATAATCCTTACGGTACAAATCACTCACACCATCATCTTCAAACAAGGTATATGAATTACTAGTTCCTGGAAAAATATGAATTTCCATATCAGTTGGTGGCGTTGTATCATTTAAATTTTTATTATTACTTAAAGGAATTATAGAACCCGATTTAGCAAATACTGGATAATCTTCATCTCTAAAAAAACTAATATAACTTTTATTACCAGGAAATTTTTTGCCTGTAACAAAGTCATACCATATTCCTTCAGGAAGGTAAAAATTATGAACAACACGATTCATGACAACATCCTTCGGTGTTATTATTGGGGCGATAAAAAGAGAAGTGCCAAAAAAATATTCATTACGATATAAAACATCATCATATAAACTTTTATTAATATAATATAACGGTTTTATTAATTGATCCCCAAATTTATGATATTTATATGCTTCACTATAAATATATGGAATCAATTTATGTCTTAATGTTAAATAATCTTTAGCAATCGTATAGGTTTTAATATCCCATCTCCATGGTTCTCTTTTATAATAATGACCCTTATCAACTCCAAATTTTAAAATTGGAGAAAATGCTGCAAGTTGAATTGATCTTAAATACAATTCATTATCTTCTGTTCCTTTAAAATATCCACTAATATCGTGTGCCCAAAATGGAGCACCATTGTTAAAACTATTATTATTATAAAATGGTATTTTCCTTAATGTATTCCAGCATACACTTGTTTTACCTGAATATAATACTGGATAACGATGAGGTGCTATATTATTACCATTTGAAAGTAACAGTGGGCGCCGTTTAAAATCTCGTTTCATGTCAGAAAATTGATAATGTTTTAATAAATTTATTTCTGGTTTGTTTTCATCTATATCAAGCCAATAAAAATCTATACCCAATAAATCTAAAGGATGAATAAATAATTTAAAATATACATCAATAAATTTTGGGTTTAAAATATTAAATGGTATCTTATCTTTTTCCTGTGGAAGATATTTTAAAGCTTCATTATAATATGTATCAATATTATAAATTCCAGGAGTTGGATCTATACTTAATCCCAGATAAACATTCTTTGAATGTAAATAATCTATCATTGCTTTAGGATTTTTAAAATAATTTTTATTAAAAGTAAATCCCGTTTTTAATGTTTTATCATTTAATTTTATACGATTGTGCCAATCTTTGTCTAAAACAATAATTGATAATGGTATTTCTTTATTTTCAAATGTATCTACTAATGTTTTTAATTTTAAATCATCATAATCATAATTACTACTCCACCAATTTCCTAAGGCATATCTTGGAACTAATGCAGGAAATCCAGTTATTTGATAATAATCTTTTAAAGCAAGTTCAAAATCTTTATTATACATAAATAAATATGTATCAATCCTTAAATCAGACAAATGCTTAGCACTACCATTTTCATTTAAAATTAATGAAGAAGAATCATCTATACTAGCAATTCCATCCTGTGAATATAATCCTTTTCCTTTAAGGCCCCCCTCCTCTAAAGAACTATTTGGTAAACCAAAATTGCGTACTTCAGGATGACCATAATACCAATAGCGATCGGTATTTAATAATTCTACTTTTAAATTAGCAGCCGGAGATGCTTTACCACCTAAAAAAGATTTTCCTTTAATATATGTTAACTTAAAATACTTTGTTGTTATAACTACAAAATTAGTATCTTCTTCTACTGAAAATTCAGGCTTTTTTAAATTTCTATATAAAACTAATTGTGTTGGTTCATCAACAAACTTACCATTATCATTATACTCTAATCTTATTAATCTTTCAGTTAATACTGTAAATCTATAATTCTTGCCTTGAACAATACTCTTTGGATTTGCTAAAGCAGACTTCATATCTGTTTTAAGATGCTCTCCTAAATCATACATAAATATTCCTCCCTATTCTTTTATATTTCTTCAATTTGCATAAAATTTGTATGCCTTACCTTTTTAAATGGATACCCTCCAGTTATTATAATTTTATCACCCTTTTTTAAGTTTAATTCTTTAGTTACTTTTTCCTTTACATTTTCAACCAATTGTTCTAAATTATCACCATCGGCATTTAAAGGAAGCACGCCAAAATTTAATTGCAAACTCTTTACAACTTCTTTTTTTGAAGCTACAGCTATTATTGGACAAGGGGGTTTTAACTGACTAATATATCGAGCAGTTCTACCAAAATTAGTGGCAACAAGAATCGCCTTACATTCAAGTTCATTAGCACCTAAAACAACACTCGAAGATATAGTTGAAGTTATATTCTTTTTTTTTGTAGAAAGAGAATTCCTAAAAAAATATTTATAATCAATACTATCTTCTGATTCTTTAATTATTTTACTAACTATTCTCACGGTATCTATGGGATGAGCACTAATGGTTGTTTCACTTGTTAGCATAATTGCATCAATAGCATCAGAAACTAGTGTAGATAAGTCTGATACTTCTGCTCTATTTGGTACTGATTTTTTTGTTAGAAAGCTATTAAATTCAGCGGTAATTATCATTAGGCAACCTTGTTCGTAACATTTATGAATTATTTTCTTTTGAACATTCGGTACAACTTCTATAGGCATATCAATACCTAAATCACCACGATCTAAAATAACACCATCAGCAATATTTATAATATTATCAATATCATCTACAGCCCTTTTATTTTCTATTTTTGCTAAAATTCCTATATGTTCATTTTTTAATTCTATTAATAAATCATTAATTTCCAAAACATCTTCGGCTGATGAAATAGAAGAAACACTAATAAAATCGACATTCATTTCATTAGCAAATAAAATATCTTCATAATCTTGTTTTGTTAAAAATTTACGATTTGGTTTTGTCTCAGGCAAATATATTTTTGAATTATCATTAACTTCGCCACCTTTTAATACTTGACAAACTACATAATCTAAACCCTTTTCAATAACTTGTAAAATAACATTACCTTTACTTAACTTTATTTTAGTATGATATTTTAAATCATTCACTAAATTGGGATAATTAACTGAAAATCCAGTCATATCTCCTCTTATTTCATCCATATATATTCTTATTTTATCCCCAGTATTCAATACTGCTTTGCCTTTTACAAACTTTTCTGTTCTAATGCATGGACCTTCTAAATCTAACATAATAGCAACATTAGAATTATATTTTTTATTTGCTTCATCTATAATACCAATTATTCTTCTACATACATCATAATTGGAATAACTCATATTTAAACGTATAACATCTATACCGCTTTTTATAAATTCTTCTATTTGCCTTTTTTCATCTTTACTTTCACATACAGTTGCAATTAACTTTGTTTTTTCCATTAAACGCATCACCTACTTTAATTAAATTATAATTGATATATCTTTTAAAGTCAATTAAATTGTGGCATACAAAAAAATGCAAAAAGCATCTTATTTTAAATCATCGATATTTTTCTTTAATTGTTTAGCATCATCACCAAAAATAATTTTTAATTGGTTATCAATTTCAACAATACCATGAGCCCCCATTTTTTGAATTGCCTCTTTATTTACTAAATCAACATTGTGTAAATTAACAACAAATCTAGAATTATTTACCTCATAATTTATTATATTTGCTGTCCCACCCAAATATTCAATTAGTTTATTTGTTTCCAATTTAAAATCCTTACTTTTAGTTTTTAAAATAGCAAATGCTATTATTAATAGAATAAATATTATTATAATATATTGCCATGTCATTTCTATCACCACTTTCATTATACTATAATTTTAACATTTTTTTGCAAAAATAATTGTTTTTTGGCAAAAATATGTTTTCTATGATAAGCGTTGAACAATTGATTTTTATTCAAATATAAGGCTTTATTTAAGTTTTAAAACGCATACACATTCAACGTGCCGTGTTCGCTAATTATGAATAGTTGTTTTTTATATGTTTGGGTATAACTGACTATTACATAATAAACATTCTTAATGGTTTAATGTTTATTATGTATATATCAATTTTCTACTTCTACTCTTACTCTTAAACTATTAACTTATCTTATTTTTTATGATATTTAACTATTTATCACTTTCTTCTAATAATAAATCAAAATCTGATTTATATAATTTATCTTGCTTTATTCTGTATTTTTCAAATTCAGTTAATGCCTTATCACAAGCAATTTCATGAGATATTTTTCCAGCATCTTTTAATATATCTAAATCATCTGCTAGTAAAAATTTATCTATTCTTGTAGACCAATCTTCCATTGTCATTGGAATATGTTTTTTTGCTCTATTTTCTGCTAAATCTAAAAAAGCCGATACTATTAATTCTAAACTTTCTAATTCCTCTTTAGATAAATAATTTTTAGCTATTACTACATCAGTTTCTAAAATCTTTCCATTAGGAGAGTTTTTCCAAGAAGTTAAACCCATATGATCTTTTTCTGCATTAGCTCTGTTATATATAATTTCAGCAGCAGTTTGATTAGATACCGCATAGTGCATCTTATTTTGAACCTTTTTAAAAAATTTAATTGTAGTCGGAGACTTTTTATCATAATCCACACTTGTTGTATAAATATCAGTTACTTTTTGATAAAATCTTCTTTCTGATAATCTTATTTCTCTTATTTCGGCAAGTAATGAATCATAATAATCTTCATCAAAGAATGCTCCATTTGCCATTCTTTTTTTATCTATTATATAACCTTTTTTTGAGAACTCCTTTAATATATAAGTTGCCCATCTTCTAAATTGAATAGCTCTATCTGAATTAACTCTATAACCAACGGAAATTACAGCGTCTAAATTGTAATATTGAATATTTCTTTTTACTTCTCTATTTCCTTCTTTTCGAACTATCGAGAATTTCTCGGAAGTTGAATTTTTATCAAGTTCAAAATTATTATATATATTTTTTAAATGTAAAGAAACATTATCTACAGAACAATTATATAACTCACTAATAGCTTTTTGAGTAAGCCATAAATCACCCTCTTCAAATCTAACTTGAATTCCTTTATCATGAGTTTGTCTTTCAAATATTAAGAATTCTGCACTACTACTTCTTATAATTAAATTTTTTGCCATTTCTATCATCTCCTTCTAAATAATTTAATCAGTACATATTTACTCATACCACCTAATATGGTATAGGTTCCTCAAACAACCTCCATAAAATTTCATCATATTTTTTACTAAAATAAGTGTTTTTTTATCAAAAATATACTTTTTTTGATAGTCACTGAACAGTTGATTTTCGCCTAAATATAAGGCTTTATTTAAGTTTTAAAACACATACACATTCAACGTGATGTGTTTGAGGAAACATATCAAATGGTGTGACTTTTATAACATCATATTTATCAAGCAATTTAATATCCCGCGCTAAAGTTACTGGATCGCATGAGACATATATAATTTTTTTGGGGTTTATTTTTAATATATCATTAATTGCTTGTTTCGTAAGTCCTGCCCTTGGTGGGTCAACAACAATTGAATCTGGTTTAAAAGATAGATTATATATTTGTTTTGATACATCGCCACATATAAAATTAACATTATTTATATTATTTATTTTTTTATTTAAATTTGCGCATTCAACTGCATCTTTATTTATTTCTATACCTAATACATTTTTAACCTTTTGAGCTAAAAATAGACTAATTGTGCCTGTACCACAATATAAATCTAATACATTATTACCATCAATATTATTTAAAACTTCATTATAAAGTTTTTCAGTTATTTCGTCATTAACTTGAAAGAAAGCTTCCTTGCCAACTAAAAATTTTAAATTATTAATGTGATTATAAACATACTTTTTTCCATATACACAACTGTTATTCATGTATATACTATCAGCATGTTTTTTCAAATTATCTATATTCATTTTTCCAGTAATTACAATCATAACCTCATCATAAGATTTTATAACAATTTCAGTAACATTATTTAAATTTTCTTTATTGAGTAAAGATATTATTTCATTTATTTTTTCATTTGCTAGTTCATGTCTTTCAATAGCTACAAAGTCATGCGTTTTATTTTTATAATAGCCACATTTCCCCTGCACTTTTAAAGTTACTTTATTTCTATAATTCCAATTTTTATTACCACAAACAATAGGTCTTACAACATTATCCATATTTAAAAACTTCAAAATTATATTTTTGACTTTATCTTCCTTATATTCTAATTGTTTACTATATTTTAAGTGTTTTAAGTCACATCCACAATCTTCATTCCTACACTTGCCAGTACATCTATCAGATGAAGTTTTAATAATTTCAATTACCTTTCCTTCCATAAATTTTTTCTTTTCTAATGTTTTAAAAACATATGCTTCTTCATTAGGAAGCAAATTCCTAACAAACATAACTTTATTATCAACTTTAACAATTCCACGTCCAAAATTATCAAGTCTATCACATTTAACTAAAATCTTTTCCATGAAAACATTATAACATAATTTCAAGAACAAAAAGCCATAATATAAAAAGAAAGAAAGGTATAATATGGAAATAAATAAAAATATAAATATAACAATAAACAAAATAAAAAAATCATATGGTAATTCATCAGATTTAAATACAAGAATAATAAACATAAAATCAAAAAAAATAGGATGTATATTTCTAGAAAGTTCATCAGAAACAAAAACAATATCAGATTTCATAATAAAAGCCGCACTATATACAAAAGACAATATATCATTTTTTCAAAATCTTTTTAATGCACTAAAAAACAATCTATTTAATTGTCAATTACTGATAATAAATGATTTCAATCAATTTTCATACTACCTTTCAAGCGGATTTACAATCATCATAGTAGATGGATTTAATAAAGCAATAGTCATGGAAACAAGAGCCCAATTAGATAGAGGAATCACCGAAGCTACAAGCGAACCAATATTAAGAGGTCCAAAAGATAGTTTTACCGAGAGTCATTCAAAAAATCTAGGACTAATTAGAAAAAGAATAAAAGATGAAAATCTGTGGTTTAAAGACCTAAAACTAGGAAGAAGAACAAAAACAAGAATAACAATAGCTTACATCAACAAAATAGCCGATCAAAAAAAACTAAATATAATTATAAATAAATTAAAAAAAATAGATATAGATAGCATATTAGATAGTGGTAACATAAGGGATTTCTTATTAGAAAAAAAATCAATATTTCCGCAAATTCAAAGTAGCGAAAGACCTGACGTCGCATCACAAGCTTTATTAGATGGAAAAATAATTATATTCACAGAAAACTCACCATTCATACTTATACTACCTACAGTATTTATAGACTATATTCATAGCTCAGCTGATAAAAACCAAAAAGCATCAAATATATCAATAACAAGATTATTAAGATTACTTGCTTTAATAATCACTTTATTCACCCCAGCAATCTACATAGCAATAACAACATACGATCAAAATACAATTCCAGATAAGCTGTTAATATCAATAGCCGTTCAAAGAGAAGGAGTACCATTTCCAACCGCATTTGAAATAATAATGTTAGAAATAATCTTTGAAATAATAAGAGAAAGCAACATTAGATCTCCAAGTAGTATGTCGGCAGCCATGAGTATTGTAGGAGCCCTAGTTTTAGGTCAAGCTGCCGTAGATGCAGGAGTGGTATCGCCGATAAGCGTCATAATAGTAGCTGTAACATCAATATGTAGCCTAATCTTTACCGACATTGATTTCATGAATGGAATAAGAACATGGAGATTTTTATTTATACTTTCAGCTACTGTTTTAGGACTTATAGGATTAATGTGCATGATAATAATATGGCTTATAAAAATGGCAAGTTTGGAGAATTTGCATACAAGCTACCTATCACCATTTGCTCCACTCGACATAAATGGGCAAAAAGATAGCATAATAAAATATCCAAGTACAAATATATTTATAAGGCCACAATACATTAGTAAAAAAAATCCACATAGACAAAGGAGAAAATCATGAAAAAAATAATACTATTTATCATAACCTTATTTTTATGTGGGTGTGGTAATTATGCAGAATTAAATAAACTATCAATAGTTACAGCAGTTGCCTTCGATAAAAAAGAAAGCAACTACGAACTAAGTTTTTTAATAGCAAACGCCCCCAAAGCAGAAACAAGTAGTAAAGAAGGAGAATCAAAAATAACAGTTTATAAAGGAAGTGGAAAAACAATACCAGAAGCAGTTCAAACAATAGATCAAATAAGTCCTAAAAAACTATACTTTGGACATATAAATGTTGTAATTATATCAGAAGAAATAGCAAAAGAAGGTTTTTTTAAAACAGCAGATTGGTTACTTAGAAATCCCCAAACAAGAAAAAAATTCTACCTTCTTCAAGCAAAAGACGTTAAAGCAGGAGACGTATTAAAAATCGTATCTCCCCTAGAATCATTTCCGTCGCAAAATATTGCGACATTAATAGAATCAAACCAAAATTCAAAATCAATTGCAACCTCAGTAAGCTATAGCGAATTTATCGCTGATGCACTAAAGCAAGGATTAGATCCTATTTTACCCTCAATAACTATTAAAGGTAGCATAAAAAAAGGAAGTAATGAAAAAAACTTAGAAACAACATCCCCAGAATCATATCTTGCCTTAGGTCCCCTTGCTGTCTATAAAAAAGATAAATTAAAAGGGTTCGTTACAAAAAAAGAAAGTCAATCAATAAACATATTAAAAAACAACTCTAAAGAATTAAACTACACAGTAAAATATAAAAATGAAAATATAAGTGTTGATGCAAGAAACTTAAATACAAATATAAAATATAATGGAAAAAATAATTACGAAATATATGTGCAAGGAAAAGGAAGTATAGAAAATATAAATGGAAACATTGATATAGAAAACTATAAAATAATTAAAGATATAGAAAAAACATGGAATAAGCAAACAAACAAAGACTTAAAAAAAGTCATTTTAAAAATGAAAAATAAATATAAAACCGACATATTTGGATTTGGGAATATAATGTATAAAAATAATCCAAAAAAATGGCAAAAATTAAAGTTGAATGATCAATACTTTTCTAATATAAATATTAACATCAAAACAAACTTAAAAATATCAGCAACAGGATCACTTTCAAAAACAATAAAGGAGGAAAAATGAAAAAAATAACCTCATTCGAATATAATACAATACTTTTTTTACTAATAAGAGCATCCTTCATAGAAGTAACCGTAAAGATTTTAATAAATATGTGCAAGGAAGATGCTTGGATAAGTATAATATTAGGTATTATATTAGGCATTGCTCCATTTTGCATATTTCAATATATTAAAAATAAAAATCCCGATAAAAATATTATTAATATTGTAACAGAAAACTTTAAACATTCTCATTTTATAATCAATACATTTATAATTAGTGTTCTAATTTTTACAACATGTAATCTATGGAATTTAATCCACTTTATTGACTCACAATTCTTATATAAAACATCAACATGGATAATAACAAGTGCTGTAATAATACCAATTTGCTACGCAGCGACTAAAGACATAAATACAATAAGTAAAGTAACCACAATATTATTCTACATAATAATCATATTCATGATGTTCATAATATTTGGTTTAACAAAAGGAATAAACATCGAAAACATAAAACCAATATTAAATACAAACCCTAAAAACATTATAAATGGAGCTATTTTATTCATTGCATTTAACATATTACCACTTTTTCTTTTAACCATTATTCCAAATAATAAAATTATAAATAACAAAAACAATTTCATATGTTACGTATTAGCAACTATTTCACTGTTAAATATCATGTTCTTAACAATAACAATCTTTGGAATTGATCTAGCAGCTTTATATGACTACCCAAGCTTTCACCTATTAAAAAGGGTAATTGTTTTAGAAATAATAGACAGAATTGAAAGTATACTATCACTAGAATGGATTTTTTCTTTATTTATAATAATAATAATAGGATTATTTTTTATTAAAGAAACATTAAATATAACGTTAAAAAAAACAAATAACAAAATAATAATTGTTATTTGTATATTTATGGGTATAGTTTCAAATATAATATTTAAAACACATGGAACAAGTGAGCATTTCTACACACACTATCTTATCTATATACTTTACATATCATTTTTCATATTGCCGCTTATAATTGTAATTAAAAATCTAAATAAAATTCATCTTTTTCATAACAAAGATACCAACAACAGCAATAATACCTAAAACCAAAATAGCAATTAAAATAGTTTTAAAAACCGATGACTTATTATTTTTATAACCAACAAAATCAGCTTTTCTTAACTTAATGTTAGAAGTAAAAAATGAATTATCCATAGTTTGTTCATTTTTCTTAGTCACGTTAATTAATTCCTTAATATCTTTTATATCAGAAACCTTTGTATCATCATTTTTACCCTTCAAATCACTAAACATATCATTAGCCAAATCAATATCATCCATCTTATTAAGCATACTAGTATTAGAAATTGTTTGAATCATATCTTTAATATCATCATCAGTATAATCATCCACATTAAAATGAGATTTTAAATTTAAACTTTTTAATACATCATAACTAGTTTTGCTTAAAACTCTCTCCTTATCATCAGGCGTTTTACTCTCCCTCGCCTTGGATAAAACATCCATAATATCATAATTTTTATTCTCATCTTCATTATATCTTTTATGAACTACAGGTAATTCCTTAACATCTTCACTATTTGTTAACTTACGATATTTTCTTTCCACTTGATATTTTTCCCTATTATCAAGCATTTCTTTTATTTTTGTAATATCAATTTCATTTGTATTATCAATTGAAGCAATACCCTCAATATTACTATATTTACCATATGAATAAATACTATTATATAATGTTTTATTTCTATCAGTCCTTGATGAATTGTTAGCATTTTTCTTATAATAACGTTCCATCCTTGATGCCACCCGTACCACCTCTTATTTTAATGATACCATATTTTGATATTTTTTTAAAGGCAGGTATTGCTTTTTTTAATGATTACAAATATAATTTTTATGGGAGGCGTTATATGGATAAAGTTAGAGTTGATAAAGAAAAATGTATAGGTTGTGGTGCATGCACTGCAATATGTCCAGATGTATTTGACTTTGGAGATGATGGACTTGCTGAAGTCATTAATCAAGAAATTAACGATGAAGTAAAAATGGCCGCAGAAGGTTGCCCAACTGAAGCCATCGAAATAGAAACTGAATAAGTTTCTTTATTTTTTACCTAAAGCGTATAATTTCTTTACTTCCTTAATGTTTAAATGTCTATATTCACCAGATTTTAAACCAGACAAATCAAGTCCTGCAAACTTTTCCCTTTTTAATTTTGAAACCTTATAGCCAATTGCTTCAAACATTTTTTTAACTTGATGATTTCTTCCTTCATGAATTGTTAATTCAATTAGTGAAGTTTTTTTTCTTCTATCTAACCTTTTAATTTTAACCCTTGCTTTTGAAGTTTTTACACCATCAATAATCACACCAGAAGCTAAAGACTTTACCTTTGTAGGAATTATTAATTCATCAATCTTTACCAAGTAAACTTTTTCAACTTCATGTTTAGGGTGTATAAGTAAATTAGTTAATTCACCATCATTAGTAAGTAAAATAATTCCACTAGTATCATAATCTAATCTACCAACAGGATATAATCTATTTGTTGACTCTACAATATCAACGACTGTTTTTCTACCCTTTTCGTCATGAGCAGAGGTAACAACACCCCTTGGTTTATAAAGTAAAACATACTCTTTATCTTCTAATTTTAAAGTAGTATCATTTACCATAATAGTGTCACTATATGAAGCCTTAACCCCTAAATCAGAAACAACTTTACCATTAACCTTAACTAAACCTTTTTTAATTAATTCTTCAGCTTTTCTTCTAGAACAATATCCACTATTTGCAATTATTTTTTGTAATCTTTCCACAACAATCACCTAATTCATTATATAAAATTTAAAAAAGACAATTTTAATAATTGCCTCTTTTTCTTAGAAATACTGGAATAACAGTATCCTCATCGTCTAATCCAGCAATAGGTACTACATCTTCATCATTTTTTTCTTTTGCTTGATCAAATCCAGTAGCGATAACTGTTACAATTAATTCATCAGTAAAATTTTCATTAATAACAGCACCAAATATAGTATTGATATCAGTATTAGCAGATTTTCTAACTGCTTCTACCGCTTCTTCAACTTCAAACAAAGTTAAATTTGGTCCACCAGTAACATTAATGATAGCATCAGTAGCTCCATCAATACTCGTTTCTAAAAGTGGACTTAAAACTGCTTGATTAGCAGCTTCTACCGCTCTATCTTCACCAACACCAGCTCCAATACCAATCAAAGCATTACCACGTTTTTCCATTACAGTTTTAACATCAGCAAAATCCAAGTTAATTAATCCTGGGCAAGCAATCAAATCAGAAATAGATTGAACACCACGACGAAGTACATTATCAACTTCTTTAAATGAATCTAAAAGTGGTGTTGATTTATCAATAATTTCTCTTAATCTATCATTAGGAACAACAATCAAAGTATCAACATGTTTTTTTAATTCTTCAATGCCTTCTAAAGCTTGCGTCATTCTCTTCTTACCTTCAAAAGAAAATGGTTTTGTAACAATTCCTATTGTTAAGGCTCCAGAATTTTGAGCAATATCTGCAATAACAGGAGCAGCGCCAGTACCAGTTCCACCACCCATGCCACAAGTGATAAATACCATATCGGCACCTTTCAAAGCTTCTTCTAATTCAGTTTTAGATTCTAAAGCCGCCTCTTTACCAATTTGAGGATTAGCACCGGCACCAAGTCCATGAGTAAGTTCAGTTCCTATTTGAATTTTATTTTCTGCCATTGAATTATTAAGCACTTGAGAATCAGTATTTGCAACAATAAATTCTACTCCCTCAACCGATTCAATCATTCTATTAACAGCATTACAGCCTCCGCCGCCAACACCGATTACCTTTATTTTTGCTAATTGATCCATTTCAATTCCCATCATTATAATTCCTCCTATTCGCCGAAAAAGTATCCAAATACCTTTCCAAGCATTGTATCATCTGAAATGTTTTGTTTAGGTGATGAAATTTCATCCATATCACTTTCACTAAACATAGAATAATCCATCCCTTTTAATTTTAAAGTATTTAGAAAATAAATAACATTTCCAATTACAGTACTATATTTATTATTTCTAGCACCGATTAATTTAACAGTCCCTTTATTCGCAGTTGGTAAAACATCGTTTAAGCAATATTCAAAATCAATCATATTACTTACTCCACCAGTTACTATTATATACTGAATTTGCTTGTTTGTTAAGTCATTTAACGTATTTTTTGCAAGTGACAAAATATCTTCTATCCTACTCATAACTGTTTCAGAAACAGCAGATTGATTAATTTTAATCTTAACATTATCAATATTTTGAGTTTCATACACTTCATTAACATTTGCATTTTTCTTATGAGCCAAAGCAAACTTTTCCTTAATATTTCTTGCTTCATTAATGTCAATCTTGTACATATAGGCCAAATCTTGTTCAATACTTTTTCCACCAATACCAATAATCTTAGTGCTTACAGGAATAGATTTATTATACAAAGATACAGTCGTAATTTCAGCACCGATATTAATAACAGCACTAACAGTTTTATCCAAATTTTCATTTTTAAAGCAATTAATATCGCCAATACTTCCAACTGAAATATCAACAATTTCAACGCCTAAGCTTTCAACAATGCTAGCAACAGAATAAACATTTTTCTTAGGTGTTGTTACCATAACAGCTCTGCCCATTAAAACAGTTCCAGGAAAACCTTTAGGATCTTTCATAACAGTCTTACCATTTATTTTAAAATCAATAGGCACAACCGTTACAAATTCTTCATTAGGTAACAAATTTTTCTTTATTCCAGCCTTATATGAATTAATCATATCACTAGCACTAATCAAGTCACCCGCTACCTTACACTCACCTTTAATAATTTTATATTCAGCCATGTGATTGGGAACACAAACAATAACTTTTTTTATTTTTACTCCAATCATATCCTCAACATCTTTCAAAGCAAGCATAACAGACTTTTTAGTCAAACTAGGATCAACAATCAATCCTTTTTTTATTCCGCGTGAAGGAATAGTAGATGCAGCAAGTAAATTTAAATGATTCTGATAAAGTTCACAAACAACAAGCTTAACTGAATCGCTACCAAGTTCCATGCTTGCATAAACATGTTCCATAACATCATCCTCCTACGGTCTATCATTAATTATACTATAATTTTACCTTATTGCAAACAAAATGTAAACTAAATTTAAGGTTTAAATAAAACTTTTATTCCTTAACTTCAAAATATTCGCCAGAATCCAAATACAAAATCCCCTTTTTATTATTAAATTCTTTTATAATAGTTAAATAATTATCAAGACTAGAAAATTTGCTTAAAGTTAAATATACTTGATTACCATCGTTCATAGTAAGAAAAAATCTTCCATTATCAACATCATTAGGATCATATTTAATTTCGGAAATTCTTTTAACAATTGAATAATCAATACCAGAAATAGACTTTAAAAATTTAGAATAAATCTTATCAGGAATATAATTTATAACGGTTGGAACCGAAAAATTATCATCCGTTTCTGTCTTATCCATTAAAATAGTTTTCTTCTTAGGCAAATAATAAAATAATGGTAAATTTTCCTCGACATCGATAACAATATCATTTAAAAATCTTTTTTTTATTTTAGCTGACTTAATATACGGATCATTTTCCAGTTTTTTTGAAGTATTAATGGTTAAAGTCTTAAGAAAACTAGGATAATCATCAAGACCAGCTTTTTTTATGATCTCCCAATCACTATATAAAACGTTGTTTTTAACAACAATATTATTAATTTTTATATCAGAAAAAAAAGATAAACCTAATAAAAAAACAAATACAATAAAAAATACAAAAAATATATTTTTTAATTTTAACTTTCTTTTCTTTTTTGCCACAAAATCACCTTTTATCCTATTATTTTTTTTAACTCATTATATATAATCTCCGCACTATCATTAACCTGCATTTTTTTCAAATTATTTTTATATTTAAAACATTTATTTTTATTATTAATTAAATCATCAACAGCTTCAGCTAAAACCTTATCGTCTAAATTTTTTTCTTCAATCATCATGGCTGCATCATTATTAACCAAATCAAGTGCATTTAAATATTGATGATTGTTAGCTACAAACGGTGATGGAATTAAAACAGAAGGAACTTGTAAGGAAATAATTTCACTTAAAGTAGAAGCACCAGCTCTTGATACCATTACATCAGTTTTCTTCATGATACTTGTTAATCCCTCATAAAAAGGTAAAATTTTAACGTTTGATGGATAACAATTTTTACAAACATCATCATATGAACTCTTACCAGTAATAAACAAAACTTCATATTTTTTATCTTTGAAATTATTAAGCTCATTTTTTAAATATTTACTAACTCTACCAGCACCCAAAGAACCCATTACAATCAAAACAAGTTTCTTATTAGAATCTAAACCTAGCTTCTTCTTATCAATTTCTAATACATTTTTAGCACTTTCACTACAAGGATTTCCCGTAAGAACCGACTTTCCTTTTGGAAATCTTTTCAAAGAAGATTCAAATGAAACACCAATCATATCGGAATATTTACATAAAAATTTATTAGACTTACCAGGAATTGAATTTTGTTCGTGTAAAAAAGTTTTATACCCTAATTTTTTAGCACTTACAATTACAGGAACCGTTACATAGCCGCCAACGCCAATAACAATATCAGGATTAAATTCCTTAATCATTTTTTTACAGTCATTAAAAGCCTTAAATAAGCATTTAACAGTTTTAAAGTTTTTAAATAAGTGTTTTTTATTAAATCCATACATTTCAACTGTTTTAAAAGGAATACCTTTTTTAGGAACAATATCTTTTTCCATTCTATTATGTGTACCAATATACAAAAATTCACTATTGGGTTCTTTTTGTTTTATTTTTTCTATTATTGCTAAAGCGGGATAAATATGGCCACCTGTTCCACCCGCACTAATAACTACTCTCATCATCTCACATCCTTATATCATCATTATATATCATAATTATATTCAATCGCAAGCAAATAAAAAGCAATTATTTTTAAATTATACTTAAATAAAAAAATATAAATTTAATATTTTACTTCAATTTTAATTTTTTCTAATTATTACATATACAGTATATAACAAAAAGTAAAAAAAAGTCTATTAACTTTTCATGAACTTAATAGCTTTTTCAATAGATCTTTTTTTCATATTGAAAGTTGGATGAACATAAAGTTTTAATGTGATTTCAACAGATGAATGGCCCAATATTTCAGATAATGTTTTAACATCTACCCCAGACGCTATAGAATTGGTTGCAAAAGAGTGTCTCAAACTATGAAATTTAAGATATGAAACACCACATGATTTGAGCAACCTTTTATAAAAAATTTCATATGTTCTCTCATCATATATCTTATCACTTCCCGTCAAAATATAAGCATCTTCATTCTTGTAAAATTTCTTTAAAAAAGGAATTAAATAATTAGATATTGGAATTGTTCTAATAGAAGATTCTGATTTTGGCAAACTAGCAATTAACTTAGTCTTTTTTTTCGAACTAGGATTATCATCTTTAATTCTTTGAATCGTTCTATTTATTTTTATGGTTTTTCTTTTCAAATTAATATCTGACCACTTTAAACCGCAAGCCTCACCTATCCTAATTCCAGTATACATAACAATTAATAAAACTAATTTCTTTTCATTCATTTGAGAACATGCACATCTATCAATCTTCATATATTCTCTTTTAGAAAATATCATCAAGTCATTATTTCTGCTTTTTTTTAAAGAAATTTTAAAATTAACAAAATTACAATAATTTTTAAAATAGCCTAACTCCATTGTTTGTTTAATAATTCCTAATAATGTTTTTTTAGTTGAATTACTAAGTTTATCAATCTCGTTTAATTTAAAATAGTCAATTAAAATTTGATTGGAAATCATATTAATACAAATATTGCCTAAATGACACCTAATATGTTTGTCGACTAATCTTTCATATTTTTGATAAGATTGAATTTTAATTTCATTTTTTTTATTATTGAGCCACATATCTAAAAGCATATTAAATTTATGTTCATCTCTGTTATTATTCATTATATTACACCTCCCAGTTTAATTTTAATAATTAAAACAAGCAAAAAAAAAAGTTCTTTTAAAGCGAAAAGTTTTTTCTTTTAAATAACATAACAAAAGAAGGTCAAATTTTGACCCTCTAAAATTGATTATCATTGACTTAAACACAACAATTCTAACTAATACATTTTTTCATACCATAAATTAATTATAAAATTTAGCATTTTTAAACAAGCTATCATACAAAGTGTTTATAGGAGCAATTAAATCATTTTTATCCTTTGCAAAGAAAAATAATGTTTTACCTTTATCAACATTCATATATAATGAGCTAACAAATCCGCCTAATTTTAAATTAGGATAAATAAAACTAATAGCCTCCATTGGAATTTGACCCGGTAATACTTTAATATTTAAATCATTTAAAAATTTTTCTTGTTCATCAGTTGGTAAAGCTCTTGGATGTGGCTTATAAAGTATAGTATAGTTTTTTCCATAATCATTAACAATATTATTTATTATTTCTTCAAACTTTTCTTTTGAATAACTAGGGCCATAAAAAGGTACAGTACCTGTAATTATTAAATAATCTTTATCGTTCTTAAAATAATTATTATCTAATTCACTTTTATTTAAATTAATGTTATTA
>CAVKUP010000008.1:6263-40143 GCA_963659735.1 bacterium | reverse complement strand
GTCCTAGGCGTCTTAATAGGATAATTTTATATTCATTATTATTTTTAATTTTAATTTTTACTATATTTTTTAATATTGGTTTTATTGACTATTTAGCTGTTAAAGATAATCATTTCTTTGATAAATATTATGTTTCGCCTAAAAATGTTAATATTGAAGCGCCAAAAGAAAAAAATAATTTAATTTTAATTTATGTTGAATCTTTAGAAACATCATTATTATCAAATGAAAACGGTGGTAATTTTAATGAAAGTGTTATTCCAAATTTAGAAAATCTCGCCAAAGAAAACATTAATTTTAGTAATAATAATAAAATTGGTGGTGCTACAATGGCATATGGTGCTAGTTGGACTATTGCTGGTATTGTTGCTTCATCATCTGGAATTCCATTAAAAATTGGTAGTGCTGACGGTAATCTTTATTGGGATTATAATGGGAGTTATTTACCTGGGGCTTATAGTTTAGGTGAAATTTTAAAAAATAACGGATATAGCAATTATTTTATGCTTGGTTCAATGTCAACGTTTGGTGGTAGAAGTTTATATTTTTCTCAGCACGGAAATTATGATATATATGATTATGGTTATGCAATTAATAAAAAGTGGATTGATAAAAACTATTTTGAATGGTGGGGTTATGAAGATAGTAAATTATATAGTTTTTCTAAAAAACAATTAACACGTATATCTAAAAAAAATAAGCCTTTTAATTTTACTATATTAACTGCTGATACACACTTTACTGATGGGTATGTTGATAAAAGTTGTAAGGAAAAATATGATGAAAAATATTTGAATAGTTATTCATGTACTGATAGTATGCTTTATGAATTTATTAATTGGATAAAAGAACAAGATTTTTATAAAAATACAACGATCGTTATTATTGGTGATCATTTATCTATGCAGAAAAACTTGGAACAAATGTATGATAATAGTAATTATAAAAGAAAAATTTATAATACATTTATTAATTCTAGGGTTATAAGTAAAAATACAAGTAATCGTGAGTTTACTTCATTTGATTATTATCCAACTATTTTAGCGTCTCTTGGTTTTAAAATTAATGGAGAACAATTAGGTCTTGGTACCAATTTATTTTCTAATAAAAAAACATTAACAGAAAAAATAGGGTTTGAAAAATTTAACAACGGATTAAAAGAAAAATCTAATTATTATAACAATTATATTTCTGACAATATTCAGTTTAGTAAGAAAAAATAATAATTATTGTGTTATACATAATTTTACATTTTTCTTGACTTTGATAGGGTAGTAGGTTAAAATATTAATAGTAGGAGGGTTACGAAATTTATGGAAAGATTAAATGACATTTTAAGAGAACTAGGAATTTCTAAAGTAAAACTTGCTAAATGTTTAGGTGTATCTAGACAAATGATTTATAATTATTTAGAACTTGATGATATTAATAAATGGCCAAAAGACAAAAAAGTTATTTTGCTTAATATTTTAGGAATTAAATCTGCTGAAGAACTTAATACTATTAAAGTTGATACAGATTATATTATGGATGTTGAAACTAGGATTAATAGTTTATTTGAAAATACTACTAAAAGTAATGTATCAGATAATAATGCTATATTTAGTGGTTTAAGCAATAAACAAAAAGAGCTTATGCATAATATTGTTGATGAGTTAAAAGAACGTTTAGAAGATGAAAAAGATGAAGATGGTTATAATTCTATTTTATATTTGTATCATTTTTTACAGTCAATGGAAAGTATGAAAGAATTAAAATATATTTTAGCCTATGTATCTAAAGTTGGAGGATTTACAAAGCCTTATGAGTTTGTTTATGATGAAACAGAACAATTTGTATTTGAAAGTATCTTTTTCTCAGCTTTAAATTTATATCATGCTGGAACTCCTAGTAAAGCAAAAATTGCTGAAACACATAAACGTTTTGTTTCTCAAATTGAACACAAATTAGAAGATAAAATGAGCAGAACATTAGAAATAAATTCAGCTAAAGTACAAGCTATGAAAGAACTTGGTTATACTGAAGTTAATGAAGAAAATGTTGCTGAAATAATGTATAAAATTGATGAAATTCAATCAAGAAAATCGAATAACGGATAATCCGATAATATATATTATGTTAACTTGTATAGATAGAATAAATTTATTATGGTTTATTCTTTTATTTTAAAGTGAGGTTTTAATATGAATAAATATATGTACGCTGCTAATAAAGAGGCAGAAAAAAACTATAATAATAAATTTAAAGATGGTGGTCCATTTGGAGCTGTGATTGTTAAAGATAATCAAATTATTGCTACTGGTAAAAATAATGTTTTAATTAATAATGATCCGACTGCTCATGCAGAAATATCAGCTATTAGAGATGCTTGTAATATATTAAACACCAATGACCTATCAGGCTGTCAAATATATACTACATGTTTCCCATGCCCTATGTGTTTATCAGCTATTATTTGGGCTAATATTAGGACAATATATTATGGGAATAATAAAGAAGATGCTGCTAATATAGGGTTTAAAGATGATATGATATATTCTTTATTTAATAATTTGTATAATAATAAAATTGTAATTTTTAAACAAATAGATAGGGAAGAAACTATTAAATTATTTGATAAATTTAAAAATATTGATGATAAAATTATTTATTAATCCCCTATTTTATTAAAAGATGATTTAAATACATAAAATAAATCCAATTATAAAGAAAATTAATGTTTTCTTTTTTTCTTTATAATTTAAAGCATTTGGTAATAATTCTAAAATAGACATATATGACATAATACCAGCAACTATAGAAAATAAAAAACCAATAATATTAATAGAAATATTTTTAAAAAACAAGCAAGCTATTATTGCACCAAAAAATTCAGATATACCTGCTATAAATGTTAATAATATGGCTTTTAGTTTACTTTTAGAAGAATAATATATTGGAATAGCTATACTTATACCTTCTGGTATATTATGCATTGTAATAGCAAGTGTTATAGCTATACCTAATTTTATATCAGTATTTAATGTTAAATAGGTAATAATGCCTTCAGGAATATTATGAGCAATAACTGTTAAAAGGGAAAATATACCAATTTTATAAAGTTTATTACTACATTTAAATAATTTATCTATTATGCATGGAATAATTAATCCAATTGTAATAAAAAACGCAGAATAAAAAAATTTATATTTACTATCAATTAGAATTAAACTTTCAAAAATTAAATTAAATATTGATACACTAAACATGACCCCAGATGCAAAAGCTAAAGAATATTTTATTATTTTATCTTTATTTCCTTTTGTAAAAATAACAAGTGAACCTAATAAGGTTGAAATGCCTGCTATAAAACTTAAAATAAAAGGAAAATAAAACATATTACTCACCTATTTAACCATATGAAAAAAGGTATAACACTATACCTTATAAACTAAAACACATTAATATGAAACCACTAACTACACTTATCGAATATATTATACCAACTATTTTAATGCATTCACGTAGCTTTTTATCGCTTTTAAACAAAACTAATAGAGCAACCCCACTATTGGCTAAAAGCCCTGTTAAAGCAGCTGAAAACGGCAAAATATTGGATAAATATAATTCAGTAAGTAAAATGCTTGAACCACAATTTGGAATAAGCCCAATTATACCAGAGATAAATGGCGTAAATAGTGTATTTTTATTAAGAATGTTTTTTATGGTATCTTCACCTACATAATGAAAGATAATATTTAAAATAAAAGTAAATATAAATATGAATATAAATATTTTTAAAGTATGTTTTAAAGCTGATTTTATTATGCCATGTTCACAATCACAATGATCGCGTGGGCATATTTCATATTGTTTTTCATGTTTTTCTTTTATAAATAAATCAATGAAGAAACCTGATACAAAGCCAATAATAATTTTAATTAATACTAATGTTAATATTATATTAATATTAGCTTTTTCAGCTATTAATATTGGAAGCATCTCATCACTTGTAGATAAATATACTGATATTAAAGTGCCTAAAGTAATTATCCTAGTGGCATATAAATTGGTCGCCATAACAGAAAATCCACATTGTGGAATAGCACCTAAAAGGCTACCGATTAATGGTCCAAATCTACCTGCTTTACTAATAATTTTTTCATTTTTATGAGTTAATTTGTGTTCAGTAAATTCAATTATTAAAAAAGCTAAAAATAGAAATGGTAAAAGTTTTAAATTATCTATTATTGTATCTATAATTATTTCTTTCATATAAATCCCCTCGCCTATTTATTATACCATAACATTCCAAAATTTATCCATTGACTGGGATAAAATATAATGATAGAATTAAAAAGTATTATGAAAGAAGTTGGTTGTATGAAAAAATATATTTATGGGATAAGTGTTTTAATTATTATTATTTTAATTGGTATTGTTTGTTTTTTTGCTTCTAATAAAAAAACAACTAATACTACATTTAAAAGCCAAAAAGAATCTGATATTAAATTTGATAATAAAAAAATTAATATTTATGTATTTTGGGGTGATGGATGTCCACATTGTGAAGAACTTAACTTATTTTTTAATAATTTAGATAATAAATATAAGTCATATTTTAATATATATAGTTTTGAGGTTTGGAATGATGATGAAAATAATGATCTTATGAATAAAATGGCTAGTAAATTAAATGAAGAAGCATCTGGCGTGCCTTATATTATAATTGGTAAAAAAACATTTACTGGTTATTTATCAAGTATGGATAAAAAGATTAAAAAAGCTATTTTAGATGAATATAATAACAAAGGTGTTAATGATGTATATAAAAATTGGAATTAATGTCCAATTTTTTTATATATTATATCTTTTAATTAATAAATTTATTTCTGTAAATTTAATATTTGAAGTTGTTTCTGTTGTTGTAGTTTTTATTTGTAATGTTGTTCCAGCATTTATATCAACAAAATTAGTTTCAGAAAAATCCATATCGCTAGTTTCTCCTTTTTCTAATTTAAATTCTAAATCATTTATAATTGCACCTGTGCCTTTATTTATTAAGGCAAATGATGCTCCAACTATTTGTGTTACTCCTGATATTCTTCCACACATTACTATTTCATAAACGCCTGTTTTATTAATTACTATATCATTATTATTAGGCATTGATATTATATCAGTAACACCTGGTATTATTCTTCTTGACCCCATATCGATTATTCCTGTATTTTGAGTATTTGGATAACTAGCAAAGGCAACTACACTATACGATGTAGGTCCTAATGTTCCAGCAGGTCCTGTTGGTCCGATGTCTCCTTTGGGTCCAGTTGGGCCTACTGGGCCTGCAATTCCTCTTGGACCGGTTTCTCCTTTGGGTCCAGTCGGACCTATGTCCCCTTTTATTCCATTTTCTCCTTTGGGTCCAGTCGGACCAATGTCACCTTTTATTCCATTTTCTCCTTTTGAACCTGTTGGACCAATTATCCCTTGAGGTCCTGTTGGTCCAATATCTCCTTTCGGACCAGTTGGTCCCATTAATGGTTTTAAATTTGTTGTTTCTATTCCAATTTGCCTTAAGTCATTTTGTAATTTAATGTTTTGCTTTATTTTTTCGTATTTCAATTATAATCACCTCGATTTTTACATTATATAATATGTGGTGATATTTTTTTTATTTAATTATTTTATCTAAAATTAAAAAAGTAGAAATATCTACTTTAATATGTTTGGCCACCATCTATGGCTAAATTTTGTGCGGTTATATTGTTTGCCTGATCGGTACATAAAAATAGTACTGCATTTGCTATATCTTCTGGTTCTTGTGGCCTTTTCATTGGTATTGAGTTTGTAAATATTTCAAATGTATGATCCTTTTTGCTATCATCCCCATCTGTCATTTTATTAAGCATTTCTTCCCATAATGGCGTTCTAATAATTCCTGGTAAAACACAATTAATATTTATATTTTCAGTGGCATATTCTCTAGCCAAACATGCCGTTAATTCTAATACAGCTGCTTTTGTAGCTGCATATACTGAACAATTTGCTGAACCTAATTTAGCGGCAATTGATGAGAAATTAACAATTTTACCGTATTTATTTTTTTTCATTATAGGCAATACTGCTTTACAACCATAAAGTGTGCCATTAATATTTGTATTTATTATTTTATCTATTCTATCTATATTCATTTCATCTAGTGACTGTAAAGAACAGATACCAGCATTATTTATAAGAATATCAATGGTTTTTAAATTTTCCATTGTAAATTTTACTAGTCCTTCAAATTGTTCATATTTTGTTACATCTAATTGGTATACTAAAACTTTAGTACCATATTTTTCTAATTCTTCTTTTGTTTTATTAGCTTCTTTAGTATTTATATCAGCAATTACAACATTAGCTTTTGCTTTAGCGAAAGCATTTGCTAAAGCTTTTCCTAATCCCATTGCTCCTCCTGTTATTATTACATTTTTTCCTTCAAAATTATAGTTTATCATTTTCATTCCTCCATTTTTATTGTCTTTTTTTTAATTATTATACTTTATTTCAATTCCAATCGGACAGTGGTCGCTGCCTAGCGTTTCTTTATAAATCATTGTATTTTTAACATTATTTATACATCTTTTTGAAATTAAAAAATAATCAATACGCCATCCTATATTTTTTTCTCTCACCCCTTTCATATAACTCCACCAAGTATAAGCATTTGTAATATTTTTATTAAAATATCTATATGTATCTATAAATCCACTTTTTAGTAAATAAGAAAATTTTTCCCTTTCTTCATAAGTAAATCCCGCATGTCCTATATTTGCTTTTGCATTACATATATCAATTTCTTCATGGGCCACATTAAAATCGCCACATATAATTACTGGTTTAATTTTATCTAGTTTATTTAGATAATTTTTAAATAAACATTCAAATTTCATTCTTGATTCCATACGCTGTAAATTTCTTTTTACATTGGGTACATAAACATTTACTAAATAAAACTTATCATATTCTAGTGTAATTGTTCTTCCTTCGTCGTCATATTCTTCATCAATACCACCATAAGTTATATTTATTGGTTTTAGTTTTGAATAAATTAGTGTACCTGAATAGCCTTTTCTTTTTGCAGGAAATAAATATATATCATATCTATTAGGTCTAAAGTCAAATTGATTTTCATTAGCTTTTACTTCTTGCATACAAAAAATATCGGCGTCTTCTTTTTCAAAAAAATCTATTAATCCTTTTTTTATACAGGCTCTTATGCCAGCTACATTCCATGATATTATTTTCATATTTCAAAATATTCCTTTCTGATTTCAATTAAAAACATATTTTTCTATTTAGTTAAAATTATAACTGTACTGCGAAAATTGTTGATAGCAAATTATTATAATGCTTTTTTCATAATGCTTTTTTCAAATGCTACTATTTCCTACATTATAACAAATTTTTTTAATACTTGATATATTTTATCAAAAAATAATTCTTGTATTTTTTTCAAAAATTCATAAAAATATTTAATATTTAAAATTAAATACATTTTAAAAAATATTAAATAAAAAAGTCATGTTAATATGACCTAATTATTGATAAAAACAAATTTAATTAATTTTTCCTAATTTATTAAGTGGATATATAACAAAATTTGTTTTACCTTTTATTTTATTTTTTGAAATAGTTCCTATTATTCTACTATCAGTTGAATTTGTACGATTGTCTCCCATAACAAAATAAGTATTATCAGGGATTCTTGTATATCCAATATTTTTCAATTTAAAATCATAAGTTTTATTATAACTATCCAAAAAATTTTCTTTTATATATTTACCGTTAATATATAGTTTATTATTTTTATATTCTAATGTTTCTCCAGGAAGTCCAACTATTCTTTTAATTAATTTCTTGCCATCATAGTCAAATACAATAATATCAAATCTTTTATAATCTTTATCAAATTTTTTTAAAATTAAAATTTCATTATCTGATAGCGTTGAATACATAGACATTCCATCGACTTGAATCGGGGTAATAATAAAACTGCGAATTATCACAACAAATAAAATAATTACAATATATGGAATTATTGTTTTTAATGTTTTCTTATAATTTTCACTCATAAAATAAAAAAACAAGGTTTAATGACCTTATTTCCTTTCTTTAATTTTAGCTTGTCCTTTAAGATCACGTAAATAATTAAGTTTAGCACGTCTAACTTTACCTTTTCTAATTACTTCTACACTGTCAACCTTTGGTGAACTAAATGGAAATGTTCTTTCAACTCCAACACCGCTTGATTTTTTTCTTACAGTGTAATTTTTACTTACTCCGCTTCCTTTGATGGCAATTACAACTCCCTCAAAAGCTTGGATTCTTTCACGTTTTCCTTCAATAATACGAACATTTACCTTAATTGTATCACCAACACGAAATTCAGGTAAATCTGTTCTAATTTGACTTTTAGTAATTTTATCTACTAAGTTCATATATACACTCTCCTTTGCTTAAATTTGTAATCATAATATTAATTCAGCGGATTACAATAAGTAAATTGTATCATATATTTGACAAAAAATCAATATTTTTGTTTAAAAATGTTAATCCTTTTTTAAAATGTCACCACATCATTAATAGAAATGTCACCAGCAATGATTTATAATATCTATTCGGAAAGGAGACATTTTTATTATGCATAATAAATCATATGCACTAAAACTTGTTCAAGAAAAAATTGATGGTTTAAATAATTACTCTTATTCTCAAATTAGTTCTCTTACTGGGTTTACTAAAAGACATTTAATTAGATTATCACAGGAACTAAATAAAAAGGATATTGATTCTATGTTAGTTCACGGCTTAACTAATAAGCCTTCTAATAATTCACCATCTTCCAAAGAAATTGAATTTATTAAAAACTTTAAGAATAAATATCCAGTTATTAGTATAACACAGTTTCAAGACATTTATCATGAAGATATTATTTGGAATCCTAAAATGGATGAAATAGTAAAAGAAAATAATCTTAAAGTTAGAAGTTATTCTTTTTATGAGTCTTTATATGAGAGATTTCATTGGGTTAAACCTATTAAACACAGATGTTTTAATAAAGAATACGATAGTCATCCGTTAAGAGAACCTTCTCCACAAAGAGGTATCTTAATTATGATTGATGGTACTCCTCATGATTGGTTTCAAGATGGCAAAAAACACTCATTGCATTTGGCCATTGATGATGCTACTGGTGAAGCATTATGTGGTTGGTTTATGCCTACTGAATGTTTAATTGGTTATATTCATATGCTTAAAATATTAGTTACTAAATATGGTATTCCAGAAAACTTTTATTCTGATAAGCACACAATACTTATTAATCCTAAAGATGGTGAATTGACTAACTTTGGTCATATGTGTGAGGATCTAGGTATTAATATTATCGCTGCCAATACTCCGCAAGCTAAAGGTAAAGTAGAAAAATGGAATAATACTATTCAAAACAGATTAATCAATGACATTAAAAGATATAACATTAAAACCATTGATGAATTAAATGTATTCTTTAATGATTATTATTGCAACTATCTTAATCAAAAATATGCTTATGAACCTAAAGAGAAAGAAACAGCATTTGTACCATTAGATAATATTGATTTAGCTAATATTCTTTGTATAAGAGATAAAAGAACAATGCTTAATGGTAATATGATTTCTTGGAATAATAATTATTATCAAATACTAGATAAAGACAATTCTATAAAACAAATATATAAAGGCACTGAAATACAAGCATTTGAAAATGTATTAACCAAAGTAGTTAGAGTTAAGTATTACAATATATTTTATAACACAAAACAACTTGAAGGACATAGACAAGATCCAAAAAAAAGAGAACAAATGAGAATTGATAATCAAAAACAGCTTGAACAAGTTTTAAAAGAAAGAGATGAAAGATTAAAAGCAAGGGCGAACAAAGTGAGTTCATAATACCCTTGCTTTTTAGATTTCATCGATTATAATTTTGTTTCAAACAAAGTTCACCTTTGTTTGTTATCTATATTATAAATCGGTGACATTTTAACTAATGTTTAACATATTTTTGTTTAAAAATTAAATCGTATTTTCTTTAATCAAATGACTTGCCTGAAGCTGAAAAACAAATCATTTTGATAAAGCTGTATTTGATTTCAAAATATAAAAAATTAAATTTCATTATTTTTGTTATATCCACTTGTTTTATAATTGTTACCGCACTTTAAATAAGGTTTATAACTTATTTTAGCATTTTCTTGTTTAAAAACCACATAACCATTGCATTCTTTTCCATTATCTGTAATTTTTTTTACATATTTTTCTTTCTTTAAAAATGTATAAGTGAAGATTATTGTTGTATTTTTATCAATATTAGTTGAATAATTATCATTTTGATATCTTTCACACGCTATAAGTAATTTATCAAGTTTTTTAGAATATGTTTTTTCTTTTGTATCAATTGTTTTACTACTTAGAGACGATTTAAAAGTGCTATTACAAAGTCCTGTTATTATTGCAAAACACATAAACATTACGGCAATTAATATAATAAATTCTTTTTTTCCAAAGCCATCATCATTCATATTCTTTTACCTTTCATTTTTTCTTCATTAAATCTATATAAAGTGCCAGGTCTACCACTTTTATTTATTGATTTAAAACCTGTATCAATAATTAAATTTTGCAACACAAATTTTTTATAAAAATTACGTCTGTCAACTTTTTTGCCTAAGACATGTTCATAAAAGGATTGTAATTCGGATAAAGTGAAATCACTAGGAAAAAACATAAGTAAAATATCATCATAATTATTTATAATTTTTTTCTTAATATCTTTTGAAACTTCATCAATAACATGTGCATGATCAAATCCCATTTTTGGCAAAGCATCAATTTCAAACCAAACATTATATTCATTATCTTGTTTAATTTCGGTTAAATGTTTATCTGTTATAGTAACATAGCTTAATCCAATAACTCTTTTATCGGGATTTCTACCAAACTCACCAAATGTTTTGTTTTGTAAAAAAAAGTTTTTTTCTAAACCAGTCATTTCTTTATAAATTGTTTGAACATTAGTTTCTGGTAATTCATCATTATTTAAAATTTTAGTAGGTAAAGTCCAATAGCCTTTATATGGCTCATCATTTCTTTTTTGTAAATAAATTTTTAGTTTTCCTTCATCAGACGAGTAAATAATAAGCATTGTTTCCACTATATTATAAGATTTTTCCATAGAATCCCCCTTTATATGAAAATTTATGCGTTATTATATACTCATATTATTAAATTGTCAATTTCAATTGAACCAGCATACATCCTCTATTATTATATGGACTTTTAAAATCCAAAACATTTTTATTAAGTCTTAAAATATCTATAGTGGTACTTCGTATTATTCCGCTTCCAATTCCATGGACTATAACTATTATTTCGTTATTCATTTTTACATTATCGCTAATAAAGTCATTAATAGCAACTCTAGCACTTTCGCGATCAAAACCATGAAGATCCAGCTTTGGTAAACTATCAATAAATATAACGTCACTAATTTTCATTACATTATCCTCCATTATAATTAAATTGATTAAATAATATATAAAAAATAAATTTATAAAATAACTTCATTTTATTTAATATTTTTTACTTTTTAAGATGCTTTTTCTTTGGCTTATTTTCATCAGTATTATCTTTTATTTTGATATTTCCTTTTTCATCTTCAAAAATATCAAAAATTTCAGCATTATCTAGTACGTATCTTAGTTTTTCTTCAGATTTTGTTATTTTTTCTAATTTTTTATTGTTAAATGTTTGAAATAATAGACCACTCGTTTGTACAATTAACCCTGCCATTATATGGCTTTTTGATTGAATAGTAATTCCTGCCATTGTCCCAGCAAATCCTACTAATGTTATATACATACCACCTCTTACATTATCTTCTTTATTCATTCTTATTCTTTCATATTTTTTTAAAATATTTTCTGCTTTTGATTTTAATTCTTCGTTTATCATATTTTTTTCCTTTCTGATTTAAGATTAAAAAATAAGAATTATAAATTCTTATCTTATTTTAATGTGTATTTCTCTTAATTGTTTTTCAGTAACTTCACTAGGCGCATCCATCATTACATCCTGTGCGTTACTATTTAATGGAAATGCAATTACTTCACGAATGTTTGGTTCATCTTTTAAAAGCATTATCATTCTATCTATTCCAGGGGCAATTCCTGCATGAGGAGGTGCACCATAATGAAATGCAGTATATAATGATTTAAATCTACTTTCTAATTCTTCCTTAGTATAACCTGCTATTTCAAATGCTTTTTCCATAATGTTTACGTCATGGTTTCTAACAGCACCTGACGAAAGTTCAACACCATTACATACTATATCATATTGATATGCTAGTATGTCTTCAGTTTTTTGATTTAAAAGAGCATCCATACCACCTTGTGGCATACTAAATGGATTATGTGTAAATATATATTTGCCTTCTTCTTCACTATATTCATACATTGGAAAATCCACTATAAAGCAAAATTCAAATTTATTATTATTGATTAAGTTTAATCTTTCACCTAATGCTGTTCTTATCATTCCAGCTTGAGTAGATGCAGTTAATTCATGTTTATCAGCTATAAAGAATAATACTGAACCTTTTTTAAGATTAGCTTTTTCTATTAATTGGTTTCTTTCTTCTTCTGATAAAAATTTATCAATAGGTCCTTTAAATGTCATATCATCAAGTATACTTATATAGCCAATGCCTGGCATGCCTATTTTTTTAGCATAATCTACTAATTCATTGAACCATGAGTTTGGTTTTGATGCAATATCATGAACTGTAATACCACGAACAATAGAATTTGAAAATGGTTTAAAGGTTGTATTTGAAAAACATTCAGTTAAATCAATTATTTCTAAAGGATTTCTTAAATCTGGTTTATCTGTTCCATATTTAAGCATTGAATCTTTATAAGTAATTCTTTTAAATGGTTTAGGTGATATTTCTTTATCAGAAAATTCTTTAAATGTATTATAAACTACATCTTCAGCAACTTCATATACATCTTCAGCAGTAGCAAATGCCATTTCCATATCTAATTGATAAAATTCACCTGGTGACCTATCAGCTCTAGCATCTTCATCTCTAAAGCATGGAGCAATTTGATAATATTTATCAAAACCACTTACCATAAGCAATTGTTTAAATTGTTGAGGTGCTTGTGGTAAAGCATAAAATTTACCTTTATATTTTCTTGATGGAACTAAATAATCTCTAGCTCCTTCTGGAGAAGATGCGGTTAAAATTGGCGTTTGTATTTCTATAAAACCTTTTTCTTCCATTTGATTTCTTAAAAATTTAATCACTTTACTTCTAAAAATAATGTTTTCATGAACTTTTGGATTTCTTAAATCTAGGTAGCGGTATTTTAGTCTAACTTCTTCGTTTACTTTTGTTGATGAAATTATTTCAAAAGGCAATTCATTTTTAGCTTTACCTAATACTTCAAAAGTATCTACTAATACTTCTATTTTTCCTGTTGATATTTTTAAATTAAAGTTTTCTTCATCACGCATCCTAACTTTACCACTTAAAGTTACAGCTGATTCTTTAGTTAAACCATTAAAAATACTATCATCATTACTTACTATTTGTAATGTTCCTGTTTCATCACGCAAATCAACGAAAATAACACCACCATGATCACGTATATTTTCAACAAATCCGCATGCTTTAATTTCATCATCAATATTTTTTTCTGATAATTCATTTATATATTGTGTTCTATATTTCATAATAATCACCTTTTTACAATTTCTGTATTCATAATATCACGTGCTATAGTTGGATTAGCTGTTCCTTTAGATTTTTTCATTACTTGACCTACTAAATAGTTAACCATTTGAGTTTTTCCATTTTTATATTGCTCTATTATATCAGGATTTTCATCTAAAACTTCATTAACTAATGTAATAATTGCTGATGAGTCTGTTATTTGTTTTAATCCTTTTTCTTTAGCAATTTCTTTAGGAGATTTACCTGTTTCTAAGCTTTCTGTAAATACACCTTTAGCTTGTTGTGATGATATTTCCTTTTCATCTACCATTTTAATCAATTGAGCTAAATTCTCTGGTGTCATTTTAGCTTCATCAATAGTAATTTCTAATTTATTTAATGTTCCAAGTAAATTAGTTGTAATCCAGTTTGAAGCACTTTTAGCATTTCCACCTAATTTTATTGTTTTTTCAAAGAAATCTGCTACTTTTTTATCTTTAACTAATATTGTTGCATCATAATCTGATATTTGATATTCTTCTATATATTTCTTTTTCCTTTCGCTAGCTAGCGCAGGAATGCATTTTTTAATTTCTTCAAGCCATGTTTTAGATATTTTAAATTTAGGTATATTTGGTTCAACAAAATATTTATAATCAATAGCATCAACTTTACTACGCATATAAATTGTTGTACCACTTTCTTCATCCCAGCGACGTGTTTGCTGAGGCATTTCATCATATTTACCGTCTTCTTTTAGATCGATTTGTCTTTGTATTTCATAGTTTATAGCATCTCTTACGCCGCCAAATGAGTTAACGTTTTTAATTTCTATTTTTGTACCCCAATTTTTAGGATCATTTTCATCTAAATTGTCTTCCATAATAGAAACATTTACATCACATCTTACTTGACCTTTTTTACTATCGGCTTCACTTATATTCGCATATTGATAAATGCTTCTCATAGTTTCTAAAAAAGCAACTGCTTCATCTGCTGAATGGAAATCTGGTTCGGTTACTAATTCTAATAAAGGAACGCCTGCTCTGTTATAATTTATTCTAGAACCTGATGAATAATGGTCTGATGAGGCTGCATCTTCTTCTAAGTGTAAATTATTTATTCTAACAGTTTTTATCTCACCATTTACTTCGTATTCTAATTTGCCATAGCTACCAATTGGTGCTGGTTTTGTTTCCTGAGTAATTTGAAATCCCTTTGGAAGATCTGGATAATAATAATTTTTTCTTTCAAAATATAAATATTCTGGCTGAGAACAGCCTAAAATCATACTTGCCATTAAAGAAAGTCTAACAGCTTCTTTATTAATTACTGGCAAAGTCCCAGGAAAGGCCATATCAACGGGTCTTATGTTTGTATTTGGTCTTTCACTAAATTCATTGCGAGCTGATGAAAACACTTTAGTTTTTGTATTACTAATTTCACAGTGCATTTCAAGTCCAATTAAAACTTTATATCCCATTATTTAACCTCCCTCGCTATTTGATTTTTATAATCCATACTACTTTCTAAGGCATATGCGATATTTAAAACATTTACATCATCATAACATTTACCTGTAATATTAACTCCAACTGGCAAGTTAGATACAAAACCATTTGGAATTGTAATTGATGGAAAACCACCAAAATTACCTATTTGTAAATGTTCCTCTAATATAGCTGTATTTTTATCTAAAGCATTTTTTGAACCTTCTAATTTTTTAGCTGGTCCTGATCCTACTGGTAGAATTACAGCATCATATTTTTCAAATAATTCATTCCATTTATCTACTAATAATCTTCTTACTCTTTGTGCATTGTGGAAGTATCTATCTTTATTTTGAGCTTGCAGAACATAAGAACCTATAACAAACCTTCTTTTGATAAGTGGTGAAAATCCTAATGTCCTATAGTTTTTCATTTCTTCATCCCATTTGTCACCGTTAGCACGTGGTCCAAAAATAAATCCTGTTAAATTACTCATATTGCTAGTTGCTTCTGCACATGATATAACTACATAAACTGAAGGAGAGGCATTAAGTAATTTACTATCTACGCTTTCTTCAACAACTTCCATACCTAAAGCTTTACATTTTTCAACTGTTTTATTGAAATTTTCTAAATGATTTTTTAACTCTTCATCAGCATGTGGGTAATTATTTATATCACATATTTCTTTGATATAACATAGTTTTTTACCTTTAACGTTGCCATCAATAGATTTATATAAATTAATGTCTTTTGAATCCCAAGAAGTCATATCATATTTATCTATACCTTTCATTCCATCTACAACAATAGCAGCATCTTTAACACATCTAGTTAAAGTGCCACAATGATCTAAACTACTTGCGAATGGAAATAAGCCATAACGCGAAATCATGCCATAAGTTGGTTTATATCCAACAATGCCACAGTAAGCAGCTGGTTTTCTAATAGAATCACCCGTATCACTTCCTGTTGCATAAGGATAAACTCCAGCAGCAACTGCGGCAGCAGAGCCGGCAGATGAACCTGCACACATTCTTGTTTTATCCCAAGGATTTGTTACAATACCTGTGTGTCCTGTTGTTCCAGTTCCACCCATACCAAATTCATCTAATACTGTTTTATTAACGGCCACAGCACCACATTTTGATAGATTTTCAACAGCAGTCGCACTAAAAAATGGAACATAATCTCTTAAAGTGTTTGAAGAACCTGTCGACAAAATTCCTTTAGTACTATAATTATCTTTAATTCCATAAGGAATGCCTGAAAGAAGTTCCTCAGTAACTTTTTCTTCTTTAGCATTATCTAATATAGTTACAAATGCATTACATTCATCTTGAACTTTATGAGACTTTTCTAATGATTCTTTAATAAGTTCTTTACTTGTTACTTCACCTTTAACTAATGCGTCATGAATTTCTTCAATTGTTTTATTCATATAACTCATATTATCCCACCATCCTTGGTACTTGTACTTCTCCATCTGCGGTACTATCATCACAATTTTCTAATAAGCTAGTAATTGGAATTGACTGTTCTACTTCATCTTCACGAAGTTCATAAACAAAATCATCAAGTGTATGTGTCATAGGAGATACATTTTCAATACCTGGTATTTCATTTATTAAGTCAATATTTTTATCAATGATTTCAAATTCATCTAAAACCATTTTATTTTCTTCTTCTGTAAGTCCAATTAATAACTTATCAGCATAATCATCAACCATTTCTTTAGTAAATTTTTGCATAATATCGCCTCCAATAACAAAAAAAAGATGGCGCTCAATGTAGGACTCGAACCTACGACCCAACGGTTAACAGCCGTTTGCTCTACCAACTGAGCTAATCAGGCAAATAAAGTGGCGCTCAATGTAGGACTCGAACCTACGACCCAACGGTTAACAGCCGTTTGCTCTACCAACTGAGCTAATCAGGCAAATAAAGTTACAAAAAACAGTTAAACATCCATTAAGGACGAATAACTGCAATTCGCGGTACCACCTTATTTATCACTTAATGTGATCACTCTATAGTTTCCATCTTTTGAAACATATAATATGGTAACGGATTACAGCCGACTTAATCTACTTTAATTTCGATAAGTAACTCCATGGTGTTATTCATATAAGACTTGTTGCTAATTTTCACCATCATAGCTCTCTTTAAACAGTTACTTATATTACTTCTCCATTTCAAAGTATTTATATAAAATAATAATAATCAATTTTGGTGACCTGTACGGGATTTGAACCCATGAATGTATGCGTGAAAGGCATATGTGTTAACCGCTTCACCAACAGGCCAAAATAAATGGTGGGCCTGGTAGGACTTGAACCTACGACCCCACGCTTATCAAGCGTGTGCTCTAACCAACTGAGCTACAGGCCCATCTCATTTGACTATTCAAGTATACATTATTTTAAAAAAATTGACAAGAGTTTTTTTAATGTTTTTTTAAAAATATTTAATTTTTTATATTTTACAGTGCTTTTTATGTAAAAAATAATCAAGTTTGATACTTTTTTAAATTTATACGTGCCTTTTTTTTGAAAATATGTTATACTTAATGAGTAGTTGTCTTCTTAGCTCAGTTGGTAGAGCAACTGACTCTTAATCAGTGGGTCTGGGGTTCGAGCCCCCAAGAGGACACCAAATTGATAATAAAAGAATTGCAAACCAGCAATTCTTTTTTAATAATTTTCAGCTTTTATTTCGAAATATGATTTTGGATGAGCACATACTGGACATACTTCTGGAGCTTTATCACCATAATGTACATGACCACAATTACGGCAAACCCACATTTTAGGTGCTTCACTTTTAAACACATTTTCTTCCTTAACTTTTTCTAATAATCTTTTATATCTTTCTTCATGAGACTTTTCTATTTTTCCAACTTCTTCAAATAAATAAGCTAATTTATCAAAGCCTTCTTCTTTAGCGTCTTTAGCCATATCAGAATACATTTCAGTCCATTCATAGTTTTCACCTTCAGCAGCTAATTTTAAAGCTTCTTCAGTTGTTACGTTTAAACTGTCTTTAACATCTCCACCAAATAAAGCTTTAAGCCACATTTTAGCATGTTCTTTTTCGTTATTAGCAGTTTCTTCAAAAATGGCTGCTATTTGTTGATAGCCTTCTTTTCTAGCAGTAGATGCAAAATATGTATATTTATTCCTTGCTTGGCTTTCTCCCGCAAAAGCTATTTGTAAATTTTTTTCAGTTTTACTTCCTTTTAATTCCATAATTCTCCCTTCTGGCATTTTTCGCAAATGCCTTTAAAATTAATTTCATAATCAATTATCTTTAAATTATCTGGTAGCATGTCAAACTTAATATTATTTTTTAAATCAATAATTTTTAAACATCTAATGCATATAAAATGCGGATGAGTATCCATCTTATCAAATCTATCAATATTATTTGGCATTTTAATTCTTTTTATTTTGTTTACAGAAACTAATTTATTTAAATTTCTATAAACAGTTGCTAAACTAATATTGGAAAATTCTTTTTTACATGATTCATATATATCATATGCTGAAGGATGATTATAACTATTGTTTAGTAAATTCAATATAAATTTTCCTTGTTTTGTTTCTCGCATACCATACTCCTTAATGATAATGATTATCAATAAAATTATAACATTAATTTAATTAATTTTCAATTTCTTTTTTAATCCATCTCATAATAATAGCAACTATATAATCTACTTCTGAATCAGTAAGTTCTTTCCCTTTTTTTATTTTGTGCCACTTTTCTAAACACCCTCTACAGCAAGTTGCTGTAGCATGCTGAGCAATAAATACAGGGTGGCCTTTCATAGCGGTTTGTTTACCATCATTTAATGGGAATGCTGGTTTTATTTTTTTATCAACAAAATCATATGCGTGTTTTCTTATTACATCAATGCCTTTTTCATTTATGTATTCAATCATATACTTTCTTAAATGAAAACTACTTCTAAATTTTGATTTTTCTAAATTTTCAAATAAATAATCTAAGTTTTTATACATCTTCATCACTTAAATATTCATATAATTTCGAAGTTATCTCATTTAAAATTTCTTTTTTGCATTCTTCTCTATCATCACTGTGTACTGATAAATCAAAAGAAACATAAATATTTTTATCACTATCATAAATTGATACAAATACTTGATTATCATTTCCAGTTAAATTGTTCGGATCTTTTATTCCAAGCTTTCCAGTAATTCCAATTCCATAATTACTAGAAGAAAATATACTTATTGCCTTAGACATTTCTTTCGCAACTTCTTTGCTATAAACAGTATATTTATCTATAATTTTTTTAGATACACCCATTTTTACTTTATAATCATTACTATAAGTTACTGCACTAAATTTTAAAACATTACTTGCACCAGAAATATTAGTAATACTATTTACTATATATCCTCCAGTGCAAGATTCCATAGTACTTATTGTTTTGTTATTTTTCTTTAAAATTTCAATTATTTTATCTAACATAGTCTCCCTCCATAAATATTATATCAAAAAATGAAACAATTAATGTTTCATTCTCATATTTTTTTGGTATGCAGAATATACCATTTTTGAATAAACGTCATTTTTTATTTCTTCCCTAAATACACAAAAATCAAGTTGATTAAACATTGCATTCATAACTCTACTATTAAAGTCCAATTCTTCAGTATCATTCATATTACCATAAGCACCTAAAACAACTCTTGTTCTACATTCTGAAATTTGTGGGATTTGAGATAAGGGATAAACAAGTGACACTGCATCTTCAAATGGCATCACAGCATGTATTAAATTTACTTTTTTTAATTGCACAGGATTTTCTAATAATCTCATTAAACCATCCAATGTATTTATTTGATAATTAATTTTTAAATCTTGTGATTGAATAAAATCGCGATTTAAATAATCTGTTGTTGTCAAAAATTGTTCATTAGCAATTTCAATCGCATTATATGTTTGTCCTTTTTTTATCTTCACTAATTTACTAATTTCTTTTTGAAAAAAATCTGCATACTGTTTTAATTCTTCTATTTTTGCAATTTCCTCGTCTGTTTTTTTACGTTCTATAATTTTAACGTCAGAGAAAAATTTTTCACCGGTTTGAACTAAAACTTCACTTTGTGGTACAGCTAACAACGATGATTTTTCATTATTTTTCATTATTTTTTTTCCTTCCTTCTGAAACGTTCATAATTGTATATCAAAGACAAAAAAAAGTCAAGCGTTTTTATTTAAAAAACAAAAAAACACGATGTCTGTCATACATTCGCGTTCTTTTGGTGGATAAAATTATGATTATAAACCATATTGACAGATATAATTTATAATTTTTATCAAGATTCCACACATGTGCACACTACTTAATAACTTGATATGACATCCCAATCTTCCTTACCCTATACAAAACTTCGACATATAAGACAAGCAAAGATAAAAATCATTAAAATTACTATATTTTAACATAATTTCAATATTAAAACAGTAATTTAATTTGAGATATCTTATTAAGTAACTTTATGGTATCATATTTTTTGAAAACATTCAATGCTTTTTCACCAATTTTCATTATTTTCTGAATTTTGTTGTAAATATACATTTTAAAAAATATAGTTTTTAGTTTAAAATTACAGCATTTTCATAATATATAATGCAAAATCACTTTATTTGCTATTTTTTGGAAGTAACATCTTAACCTTTTTGGATATTTTATATTCAACAGAATTATTGTCATCTAGTGATATAAAAGCATGATCACCATCATGATTAAAACCCGTTTTTGGCTCGCCACTATCAAATGTAATTTTAATATAATCTGTTTGAAAAGTATCAATATATTTAGAATATTTTTTAAAATCAAATTTTTTTGAATCTTTATAAAAAAGTTCAGATAATAATTTAAAAGTTTTAACGCCAGGGATTTTTTTCAAAATTGTAACTTCAAAAATGCCATCATTAATATTAGCTTCTGGAAACAACTTAAACCCCGCGAAAGTTTTTGTATTAGAAATTAAAATAGTTAATGCTTCAGTCATGTTGTTTATGTCGTCAATATCGTAGCTTATTCTTAATGGCTTATGAAAAATATCAGGGATAGTATAAGCTCCCATTAAAAAAGAAAACATATAATATCCAGTTTTTCCAAATCTTTTTTTCAAACTTTTTGGAGTTTCATAAGTTAAATTAGTAAAAGTTCCACAGCATGAAACATATGCGAAAGGAACATCATTAGCACACATCATGTCAACAGGAACTACCATGCATTTATTTAAATTTTTATATAATTTTATAGATGAATGAATATTACCCTTTAAAAGTCCTAAATTTTCAGCAGTATCATTTGCTGTACCAGTTGGCATATGAATATAATATGATGACTGGTCTACTTCGCCAAAAGCTCTAAAAGCTTCTCCTAACGTTCCATCACCACCCATAGTAACTACCAGATCGCTATTAATGTCCGCATTTTTAACCAATTCAATTGTATTACCTGGATATCTACTTTCATAGCAATTAACATTAAGTCCCTGATCTTTTAAAACCTTTTTCATACCATTTAAAGCTTCATCAGTCATTCCAGTGGCATTTGGATTATATATAATACTTGCTTTTTCCATAAATACACCTCAATAAAAATTATACGAAAAAAGATAAAATTGTCAATATTTTACATAGACATTTAAAAGGTTTCTTACCCATGTATTATTATCATATATATTTAATTTTAGCTCATATTTATTTTGATAATTTTAAAATACTAGAATAAAAAAACACTGTCAAATAATTACATTTTTTGTTTAAATAATTTGAAATATAAAAGTTAATTGTAGTATAATTATCTTAGGAGGGTAAGACATGGATAACAAGTTTAACTTTAACAATGAATACTATAAATTTCAAGAAAAAAACACAAACGAAAAAGTTGATACAATTGAAAACTTATTTAAAGAACAAGATGAAGCGGATAAAACATTTGCCCAAATTTCATTAGAACAAAGTGCAATTAATAATTACAATAATAAATCAGAAAATCCATTAGAACAAACAAAAGAAATTAATGAAATAGATTTGGAAAGTCTAAAAAGGTTAAGTGAAGAATTACACGCTATATATGATGAGCAACCGGAAGAAAATACACAAGAACAAAATACAAACGCAAAAGGAAAAACCTTAGTTAAAGCAACTAAACAAGGTATAGCTTTTTCTAATCAAAATTTAGTTAAAACATTTATTGATTGTGCTGTTTTATGTTTTATTACAGCATCAATTGGTGGTGGCTGGTTTTTGTATATTTTAAATCATTTAAATTAAATGTATAGTCATAGAACCCGGTGTTCTTTTTTTATATTCTAAAAAAATCTATAAAACAATATTCATATAAATTATTAAAAATAAAATGGCATCAATAGGCCATTTTTAAATTACTATATTTGTTTATAATTAACAATAACTGATATGTCTTTTTTTGCTGAACCTGTTACAGTCGCACTATTATTATACATTGCTGTAACAGTCATTTTAGTTGATTCACCAGCCTTTAATTCATCCCCTAAATTAATACCACCTACTGAATAAATAATTTGATCACTAGGTTTATTTTCGGGAATAATATATATACTATCAATTTTTGCATTCAAAGTACCACTGTTTTTAATTGTTAACTCATAAACAATTTTATCCCCTTTTCCAGCTAAAGAAATATAAAAGCTTGCTTTATTGCTTGTAAAAGAAGGTGAATTTACCTCTTTAGCTCCACCAACCTGACTTTGTAATTTCATATCATTAAAGCTTATATTCCACGAGTCAGTTACTTGATTAGAATTAGAAGCTAATGGTTGAGCAAATGCAGAATACCAAATAATCAAAAAAGCACCTAAGCTAACCATAAGAATCACAATTTTATTAATAGACCTTTGAGACATTTTAATATTACGATCTTTCGCATCTATAATTTCATCTGAATATGGTTCCCAAACCTCTAAAGTTTCGATTTTATCATCTTTATTTTTCATAATCCTCAATCCTTACTATTACAAAATTAGTATATCATAAACAAAAATGTTAAGCAATTCATATTTTAATTACTAATATCATATTTTTTAAAGAAGGTGATTACATGAAAACAATAAAAAATATATCAATTAATATTATATACACATTTTTATTTTTTATTTTATTTTCCTTTATATTAACCATATTAAACTATTTCAGTATCATAAATTATAATATATTATCAATACTTAAAATTATAACAACTATCATAATTTTAATGTTTAGCGGCCTTTTAATGGGGAAAAAAGCAAAAAGTAAAGGATGGCTAGAAGGGGTGAAAATAAGTTCATTAATTGTTTCTATTTTTATTTTAATTACATTATTTTTAAATGAATTTGATGTAAGTAAAATAACATTTTATATAATTTTAATCATTTCGGGAATCTTAGGAAGTATTATAGGAATAAATACAAAAAAGAAGTCTATTTAAGATATTCCTTTAAATATTCTTCTTTAAACTCTAAAAATCTATCTTCTTTAATGGCCTCACGTATTTGTTCCATCAAATGAATTAAAAAACGTATATTATGAATTGAAAGTAATCTTCCCCCTAATCCTTCATTAGCAACAAACAAATGTCTTACATAAGCTTTAGTATAATGTGTACATGTATAACAATCACAATGTGAATCAATTGGAGTAAAATCTTCTTTATATTTAGCATTTCTTAAATTAATTTTGCCAAAAGTAGTAAATGCATTCGCATGTCTCGCAATTCTAGTTGGCAAAACGCAATCAAACATATCGATACCGCGTTCAACGCCTTCAAATAAATCTACAGGCTCTCCAACTCCCATTAAATAACGGGGTTTGTCGACTGGTAAATACTTAATAGCATCATCTATCATTTTGTACATAGTAACTTTATCTTCACCAACAGAAGTACCACCAATTGAATAACCATCAAAATTTAGTTTAACTGTCTCTACAGCACTAAACTTTCTTAAATCAGTATATTCCCCACCTTGGACAATACCAAATAAAGACTGATTTTCATTATCGAATGCATTTTTACCTCTTTTAGCCCACCTTAAAGTCCTTTCAGTGCTTTGTTTAGCGTACTCGTAAGTCGCAGGATAAGGAATGCATTCATCAAAACTCATAGCAATATCACTATCCAATTTATTTTGAATTTTCATTGATAGCTCAGGTGTCAAAAATAAAGGTCTACCATCTATATGGCTTTTAAAATGAACACCTTCTTCAGTAATATCCTTTTCTTTATTTTTTGCCAAAGAAAATACTTGAAATCCACCACTATCAGTTAAAATAGGCCCATCATAATTCATAAATTTATGAAGTCCACCGGCTTTTTCTACAACATCTTCACCTGGTCTAAGCCATAAATGATAAGTATTTGATAAAATAACAGCACTATGTGCCTCCTTTAACTCCTCAGGTGTTAACATCTTAACATTAGCCAAGGTACCTACTGGCATAAACATTGGCGTATCAAAAGTTCCATGATTAGTAATTAATTTGCCCAATCTAGCGTTTCCATCGTTCTTACAAAGTTCATATTTTATTTTCATCTAATTTTCTTCCTTTCTTTTGGTATAAAGCAATCTAAATAAACATCAAAATCATTAGATTCCATTTTAATATAACCTTTATCAATTAAATTTTTTAATATTATTTTACCCCTATTTGATTGCATCAAATTATTGGCCGGAAAATCTGCGAAAGCAATTGGAGTTTCGCCCTTTTTTTCTAAAAATTGAGAAAATGTTACATCAATTAAATATTTAGCATCATCACCAGCGACTAAAAAATAATGATCATAATCACAACTAGTAAGATTTCTAATATTCCAAATACTAACACTAATTTCCATAATTTCTAAATCATGTTTTATATTATTAGAAAAATAAAAGCATAATCCGTCAAAATTTTCTACTTTAACATCATTTAAATTTTCATAAATTGCAATTTCAATTAATTCTTTTTCCATAACTATAATAATAAAGGAAAATAAAAGAAAAATCAATGCTTACATATATTTTTGCATTGATTTCATCATTTGATTAACTTGTTTTTGGCTTGGCGTCCTACCCATACCAGACATCATAGCTTTAATCATTTTTTCATTAATAGGCGGATTTTCTTTTAATTGTTTTTTCATAACTTTTTTAGCAATTAAAAACCCAATAATTATACCAATAACCATTCCACCTGCTACTTTTAATAAATCTAACAAAAATGCTCCCCAATCCATTTTATCTGCCTCCTATAAAGGTATTTTACTAAAATTTATGCATATTAGCAAGCGCTTATTAAATAAATTATGCATTTTCTACAACTTTTTTACCATTATTTTGTGAATGATTTTGAATAACAGCATCATCCATCACACTTATATAACTCACACTAAGTAACATAATAATTAAAACAATAACAGATTTACACTTAAAAAATTCCATAACCTCTAACCTCCATTTCAATCATATCACGAACATATTTTCGTGTCAATGAAATTTCAAACAAATGTTTGACCAAGAAATAAATATGTGTTAAAATGTGTATAAAGAATTAGGAGGAAATTAATGGAAAATTTAACAAAAAGACAAGCAGATGTATTGTCATATATAAAAAGCTTTATTGTATCTCATGGTTATCCACCAACAGTAAGAGAAATAGGAAAAGCACTAAATATTTCATCACCGGCAACAATACATGCACACTTATCAAATCTAGAAAAAAAAGGTTTTATAAAAAAAGACTCTTCTAAAAATAGAGCCATCGAACTACTTGTTAAAAACGAATTTGAAAAAGAAAATGATTTAGTAGCAGAAGTCCCATTATTAGGAAGAATTACTGCAGGTTCACCAATTGAAGCAATTGAAATGCCAGATGAATATTTTGCTCTACCGACATACTTACTTCCAAAAGGAAAAGAAATATTTACCTTAAAAGTTGATGGAACATCTATGATTAATGCCGGTATTTTAGATGGTGATATTGTTATAATAGAAAGAAAAAACGTTGCGAGGAATGGAGAAATTGTTGTTGCGATGACAGAAGAAAATGAAGTAACTTTAAAAACATTTTATAAAGAAAATGGACATTTTCGTCTACAGCCAGAAAATGATACAATGGAACCAATTATTTTAAATGAAGTAACCATATTAGGAAAAGCAATAGGCCTATATAGAAAAATATAACATACTTTTGAGTATGTTATTTTAATATAACAACAGTCCTAGTTGCTTCATATACTTTATTTTTATATAAAACCTCATATTTGACAACATAATTGCCAATTTTTTTAGTATCAATTTCAGCAACCTGATTATCATTTTGAAAATAAGAAATTACTATTTTATCTGAAATATCTTTATTACCATTATATGCCTTAGCAGATTCTTCTTTGTAGCTTTTATTTAATTTAACATAAGTAACAAAATCACCATTAATATTAATCTTAATTTTTTCATTTTTAACATCAGTATTTTGTAAAATTTCTTTTTCACTAGTCACACTCTTAAGTAATTTTATACCAATAAATAATAAAGTTAAAAATATAAAAAACAAAGTTAAAAATCCAACAAGTTGAGCTGTCGTAAAACCTTTTTTCATATAATCACCTATCAATATTACTAATTAAACAATCAGAAGCCTTTTTAATATTCTTATTAATTTTTATAGTTTTTTCTGTAGTTTTTTTAACTACACACGCCCTAGCATCATTTCCCCAAAGCGCTAAAGCAACCTTACCATTTTCATTAATTTCAATCTCACCCGCATCAGGTAATTTTCCCTTAGTTTTTAATACACTTTTTTCATCAGAAGTAGCGGTTGAATAATTAAGTTTAAACGTAGTAGCTTCATTTGAAGCTTGTTTTTGAAGTTGATAAGTATTTGCGGCCGAAACTAAACTATAAGCAGAATCCTTTAAAGCATTTTGTTTTGAACTATTAATTATATCTATAACAATAGGCAATGTGATACTTGCAATAATACCAATTATTAAAATAACAACAAGTAATTCTGTTAACGTAAAGCCTTTCTTCATAAAATTACTCCTTTGATTCAAAATCTTCTATACTACCATTTTCAGTTACAATCTTATTAACTTTTTCTTCAATATTTTTTAGTTCATCATCACATTGCTTAACTAATTTCATAGCTTCTGTATACTTTTTAATAGAATCATCAAGTGGTGTATCACCATTTTCCAAAGTTGCAACTATTTCTTCAAGCAAAGCAATTTTTTCTTCAAATGTTTTTTCTTTCATAATTTTCCTCCTTAACATCAATTACTCTTGTTTTAATAAATCCATCAGAAAGTCTTATATTGATCAAATCATCTTGTTTAATATTTTTAACAGATTTTAATGCATCATCTTTCAAATAAGAAATGCTATATCCTCTAGACAAAATATTTAAGGGATTCAAAAGTTCCAATTTATCAATTAAATTTTTAAGTTTAATTTTTTTGTCTTTATATATTAAACTAGGATTAGATAAAGCATAACTTTTTTTAATATGATTTAAAACATTTTTATTATTTTCTATTTTATGTATAATAATCTCTTCACATCTGTTACTCAATAAGTCCAATTTTTGTTTCCTGTTTTCAAACATAATCATTGGATTTTTTAAAGCAAATGAATTTTTAATAGAATCTAAATATAACTTTTGATAATTTAATTTCTTATAAATATTTTCATTTAATCTTATAACAATTTGATTTATATATTTTACTAAATCACTAATATTAGGAACAGCAAGCTCCGCAGCAGCGGTCGGAGTTGGTGCTCTTAAATCAGCTACAAAATCAGCAATTGTAAAATCAGTCTCATGCCCAACTGCACTTATAACAGGAACATTAGAATTATAAATAGCTCTAGCTACAGTCTCCTCATTAAATGGCCACAAATCTTCGATGGATCCGCCACCACGTCCTACAATTAAAACGTCTAAATCATAATTTTGAGCTTTTTTGATGTTTTTAACTATATCATCCTTCGCATTTTCACCTTGAACCAATGTTGGAAAAAGTAAAACCTCACAAATAGGAAATCTTCTTTTTATAGTAGTCAAAATATCACGAATAGCAGCTCCAGTTGAAGCGGTTATTACCCCTACCCTTTTTGGAACTTTAGGAATTGATTTTTTATGGGCCTCATCAAACAATCCTTCAGTAGATAGCTTTTTTTTCAACTGTTCAAAAGCAATATATAAATTACCAATACCATCTTCTAACATTTCATCTACATATATTTGATAATTTCCAAGTGATTCATAAATTCCAATTCTACCAGTAACTAATACCTTAGCTCCATCTTGAGGCTTAAATAAAACTTTACTAGCATTACTTTTAAACATAATAGCATTAATTTTACTTGTCTCATCCTTTAAAGAAAAATAAAAATGGCCTGTTGTATGTGCCTTAAAATTAGATATTTCACCTTTTAAATATACTTTTTGTAAGTTTTCATCAACATCGAATTTAGCCTTCAAATAACGTGTAATTGCACCAATAGATAAATATTTATTCATTTCCTTTTTCCTTATAAATTTTATCTAAAACGCCATTTATCATTTTTCTAACACTATCATCGCTATACATTTTAGCAAGCTCAATTGCTTCGTTAATTGCGACAACGGAAGGAGTATTTGTATATAAAAGTTCAAATATTCCCATTCTTAAAATTGCAATATCAGTATTGCCTAATCTATCAATAGTCCATCCAGATAGATACTTATTTGCCATTTTATCAATATCATTTTTATATGTTAAAACCCCATAAACAATCTCTTTTATATATTCATTTTCAACCAAAGAAGCCTCTTTAATTACATCTTCAACATTATAATCAATTTTATTTTTATCATATATATTAATTTGATATAAAATTGTCATACATTTTCTTCTAAGTTCACTTCTATTTTCCATTATAAACCACCCATTCAATTTTTAATTAAAAATACATACCATATATGTACATAAATATATAAAACAATAAATAAACTCCAACCTAATATTGGAACAATTAAACAAAGAATCCAAAAATAAGGATATAAATAAACATCTTCACCAGGCACACCAAGCTTTGAACTAACCAAACAAGACATTTTAATATTAAAAATTAAAAGTAAAATAAATCCGGGTAAAAAACCGCATAAGAAAGCAAGTACCCAATAATACCATTTTGAATACCAAACATCTTTTTCATATAAATTCAATTTGTATGCGACATAAAAAGTAAAAAAGCCTAACGTTAATACATTTAAAATTAAATATAAAAATTGGTTCCATTTAAATTGTCTCATATAACCTCCTAAATATTTAAAACAAATGTACAAACACAAAAATAATTATTCACATTTGCCTTTTCCAGGTTCAGAACCTTCAACATACTGTTTATCAATAAGTTTACAAGATGATTTCGTTACAGAATCTTGTAAATAGCCTCCTAATAGTTTAACAACACTAACTACAATTACACTTATTACAGCAATAATTAATAAATATTCTACTAATGCTTGCCCTTTATTATTTATTTTCATAGCACCCTCCACGTGTCATCATAGACCCTAAATTAATTATAATTTTTTTTAAAATAAAAATCAAGGTAAAAATTATCTAAACGTAAACAATACAAAATAAATATCAAGTAATTCCTCTTTTTATAAAATATTTATATTTTATAAAATCACAAACAAATAAAATAATTTTTACAATCATAAAAACACTTAAGGATTTTACAATTACACAAAAAGATAAAAATGTGTTATAGTGAAAATGGTGATAATATGGAAATAAGAAATGCCAACACTTTTTTTAAAAAATTAAAAGGTCTAATGTTTGTAAAAAAATTTAATTACATTCTAAAATTTAAAACAAACGGTATACATACTTTTTTCATGAAAACAAACATTGATATAGTATTAACCGATAAAAACAATAAAATATTATACATTTATGAAAATGTAAAACCAAATAAAATAATTTTACCGAAAAAAAACGTAAAATATACCTATGAAATGCCTGCTGGCACATTAAAAAAAGTTAAAGATATCTTTCATCTTTAACTTATTCAGGGTAAACACTCACTTGTTTACGATCACGGCCTAAACGTTCAAATTTAACAACACCAGGAATTTTAGCAAATAAAGTATCATCTTTACCTTTACCTACGTTTATTCCAGGATAAACTTTAGTGCCTCTTTGACGGTATAAAATAGAACCACCTGTTACTACTTCTCCATCAGCAGCTTTAGCGCCTAATCTTTTTGACTCTGAATCACGACCGTTTTTAGTTGAACCTTGTCCCTTTTTATGGGCGAACAGTTGGATATTTAATTTTAATAATGTCATTAATTACACCTCCTCAGTTACTTGTATATTTTTTCTGTATTGTTTTTCTAACTCTTTAAGTAAATCAATCATATTTAAAATAAGTTTATTTACTGTATCTGTTTCATGGATAATTTCAATACTTAATTTGTCTTTAGACATTTTGTATATTAATGCTTTATCATCAATTCTTAATATTGCATTAATACTTGTAATAACGATTGAACTAGCAGAAGCACAAACAATGTCTTTACCATAATCATCAAACATCGCATGGCCACTAATTACAATGTTTTTTTTAGAAATATTTACTTTAATCATAATTAAGCCACTAACTTAGTAATTTCAACTTTAGTATATGGTTGACGATGACCTTGAGTACGACGATATTTCTTCTTTTGTTTATATTTATAAACTTTAATTTTTCTTGCTTTTCCATGTTTTAAAACTTTAGCTTCAACTTTAGCTCCTTTAACATAAGGATTACCACTAACGCCACCAATCATTAAAACATTATCAAAAGTAACTTTAGTATCAGCTGCAGTGTCTAATTTTTCAACATATAAAACACTACCTTCTTCAACATAATATTGTTTTCCTCCAGTTTCAATAACTGCTTTCATACTTTTACCTCCTTTATAAACTAAGACTCGCCATTAAGGTAAGATAAACTTTTTAAACCTTTTTTGTGCGGTTGTAGATGGAGATCTACACATTAACAAATTTTATCATACTTTTCTTTTGAAGTCAAACCTTTTATGTAGGACTTGGCTTTCACAAATATAGTTATTACCATTTAATATTAAATGATTATAATCCCTTTTCATTTGATAAATATTTTTTATTTTTTTATATTTTTTAAATCTATATTTTTTTAAATATCTTTCTAGTAAAAAACGATTAAATATATTTTTATGATTTATAATTTCTTTTATTATTTGTTTAAATAATAAAATTAATATTAAAAACAGTATTAAATTAAAGTTATAAAAAAGTAAAATAATTATTGTAATTATTGATAAAACAATTGTTGTAATATGACTTTTATTAAAGCAAGTTATTACATTTAAAAATAAATTTATAATTTTTGCTCCATCAAGTGGATATATTGGAAGCAAATTAAAAAAAAGAATAAATATACTATATTCTAAAATAATTTTACTATTAAATAAATGACAAATTAAAAAGGTAAATATTATTTGAAAAATTGGGCCCATTATTACAATTAAAAATTCTTCTTTAATTTTTCTATTTAAATCCTCATTAAAAACAGTTAAAGCGCCAAAAGGAAATAACGTTACTTTTTCTATTTTCCATTTATATTTGATGGCCATTATAATGTGTCCAAATTCGTGAGTTATAATTAATATGCTAAATAAAATAAAACCTTTAAATTTTCCTGTTATACATGAAATTAAAGCAACAATATAATAAAATGGATGAATTTTAAATATATTTTTTATAATCTAAACACTTTCCGTCTTTAGTAAATACTAAATATAATTTTTTATCCTTGGCTTCACCTAAGATATCACCAGTTTTTAAATAATCATACATACTTACTTTAATTTCTTTTATATTTGCATACCATACTTCAATTCCATCAGCTTGCTGGACAATAACTGTATTACCATACCCTTCTTTTTGCCCTGTAAAGACAACAATGCCACTTTTTATTGTTGAAATAATATATCCATCGGTAACGGTTACAGAAGCACCTTCTTTATATTTTTCAATAGATTCATAGTCTATTTTATTTGAAGAGACCATAGAAACATTATAATTTGATGTAAGTGGGAGTGATGAGCCAAATAATTTTTCATAAACAGTATTTATTTTAGCAAATGAAAAATGTTTTTGAAACACATTTTTATAAAGCTTTTCTCTTAAATTCGGGCTTGCTTTTAAGCCTATTAAAATTATTAATAATAAAATTATACATAATAAAAATTTAGAAAATATTTTGGATAAAAAGCCAATTTTTTTTCTTTTCATATTATCACCTATAAAATAATATTATTTAAATTAAAAAAAAGAACTAAAAATTAGGCTTATGCATATATTATTTTGGGTGATTAAATGAATATTTTTGAAATTTTAAATATTACAAATGGCAGTTTGATAAATAAAATTGATTTAATTAAAAAGATAAACAAATTTAGAATTAACAGTAATGAAGTTAAAAAAAACGATTGTTTTATTGCTATTAACTCAGGTTATAAATATATAAATAATGCAATAAAAAATGGAGCCTATTTAATAATAACTGATAAGAAAAAAAGATATAGTGTTCCTACAATACTAGTAAAAAATACTATATACGCTTTAAGACAATTAGGAAAATATATAAAAGAAAAATATAATCCTAAATTAATTGCAATTACCGGAAGTGTTGGAAAAACTACAACAAGAGAATTACTTTATAGCATATTAAAAAAGAAATATAACGTTATTCAAAATGAAAAAAATTATAATAATCAAATTGGAGTACCATTAACTTTATTAAATATTAATAAATTTACAGAAATTGCTTTAATAGAAATGGGAATGAATCATTTTAAAGAAATTGAATATTTATCGAAATTAACCAAACCAGATTTAGCAATTATTACAAACATTGGAACTTCACACATTGGAAATTTGGGAAGTAAGGAAAATATTTTAAAAGCAAAATTAGAAATAACAGAGGGTTTAAAAGATAAATTGTTTGTAAATGGTGATGATAAATTGCTTAAATATTTAAACTTAAATATTAGTAAAAGTGGATTTGATATTTCAAATGATTTAGTAGCATATAATTTAAAATCAAATTTAAACAGTTCTATTTTTAATATTAAATTAGATAAAGAATATGAAATTGAAATAAATTTGCCTAAACATCTTATACCTAATGTGTTATTAGCAATCAATGTAGCTTTTTATTTAAATATAGATATAAATACCATTATAAACTCTTTAAAAGAATATAAATCATATGATATGAGAATGAATATAATTAAAAATAAAACAAATATTATAATTAATGATTGTTATAATTCTTCTTATGAGTCACTTAAAGGAGCATTAAATACTATTAAAAATTGTAAAGAAGAAAAAATAATAATTTTAGGTGATATAAAAGAACTCGGTAAATATGCATATGAAATTCATAAGAAAATTATACCTCTACTTGATGAAATCAATAATAAAAAAGTATATTTGATTGGAAAATATATAAAATATAAAGACTCATAT
>CAVKUP010000008.1:0-6253 GCA_963659735.1 bacterium | reverse complement strand
ATTTTAATAATTGTAATGAATTAATTAATTATTTAAAAGACAAAAAAATAGAAAATAAAGTTATATTAATCAAAGCATCAAGGGCAATGCATTTTGAAAATATAACAAATTTTCTATTAAGTTTATAATCTTTTAGATAATACTTTATCTATTTTATTTTTATTTTCTAAAGATAATTCTGTTAAAGGTAATCTAGGAACGCCAAAATCATACCCCATTTTGTTTAAAGCATATTTAACTGGAATCGGATTTACTTCACTAAATAATGCTTCAATTGTTTCAATGGCATCAAGTTGCATTTTTGATGCTTTTTTAACATCACCTGATAAATAATAATCAACCATATCAGCAGTATATTTTGGATATATATTAGATAAAACCGAAATTACACCTTTACCACCTAATGATAATATTGGAATAACTTGATCGTCATTACCAGAGTAAATATCTAAATCATCACCACAAAGGCTAGCTATTTTAGCAACTTGCGATATGTTTCCACTAGCTTCTTTTATAGCTACTACATTACCTATTTTAGATAATTTTAAACATGTTTCAGGATTAATATTAACACCTGTTCTAGATGGAACGCTATATAAAATTATTGGTAAATCAACAGATTCAGCTATAGTTTTATAATGCATAAATAATCCTTCTTGTGTAGCTTTATTATAATAAGGAGTTACTACGAGCAATCCATCAGCTCCTGATTTTTCGGCAGATTTGCTTAGTTTAACAGCTATATTGGTACTATTACTACCACTACCCACTACGACTTTTGCTCTATTGTTAACAACGTTAACTGTATGATTAATTAATTCGTCTCTTTCTTCATAACTCATAGTTGCAGCTTCTCCAGTAGTTCCACAAACAACAATTGCTTTAACTCCTGATGCAATTTGATTTTCAACTAATTTATCATATTCTTTATAATTAATGCCATTTTCATCAAAAGGAGTAGCTATGGCAGTTCCAACCCCTTCAAATAATGTTTTTTTCATTTTCATCACCCAATCTATAAATATTACTTACTTAGTATAAATAATTGTATTAAATTATCAAAGTTTCAAAAATCCACGCATATAATAAAATTGCTCAAAAATTATCTAATATGTTTTTTTGAAGCATCTTCCGTATAAATAGATGCATCAAATAATGACATTTGTCCATCATCATCTTTTTTTTCTTCTTTTTGAAGTTCTTCTTTTTTACTTTTTTCTGGATGATTTAGCTTATAAGTTAAAATTTCACGTGCATAATTTGAAAGAGTATTAGGATCTTTTGGAATTTCTTTTCCACTAAGTTTTAATTCATAATGTTTTTTGCCAATCAATACTCCCCTAACGGTTTTATAACGATTCAAAGCCTTTAAAATTTTTTGTCTTTCATTCATAACAAGATTAATATCTATTTGATCATATGTATCATCAGAGTAAAACAAATAACAACCAACTGCTTGTTTTAAATCATAACTCATATATCTATTATATGGAGCATTTTTTATAAAATCTAAAAACTTTGCATCTTCAATATTATTTAAAAATTCTTTTTTAAATTGGTTAAGATATGTTTTTTCTTCATTTAATAAACTTTCAGCAATTATTTTTTTCAGAAGTGTCATATCACCATAAACTGGTTCAAGTTTTTTTATTTCTCCATTACTTTTATATTGAATTGAAATATCATAACTACTATCTACGTTAAAACCGTAAGTGTTTAAGCGTTTAACAAAGTCTTCTTTACTATTTGAAGCTGTAGTTAAAGCATCAATTTCTATTAAAGTAAATTTGTTTTTGGATTGATTGCCATCTTTTAAAGTTAATAAAATTGATTCGTTGTTTTTACTTATAACGCATTGATATCTACTTACTGTTTTTTTGTTCATACTTTTTCTCCTTAAAAATTATCATTATTGTATATTTTTTTGAAATATTGTCAAATCAATATCTGAAACTTCTGGCATATCAATACCATTTTCTTTTATATATTCTTTATGTTTTTTCAATTTTTCTTCCATAGTAGCAATTACTTCAGTGCCTTTTTTGCCTAAATTTAGTTTTTCTATAGCATCTATTACTAAATGATATCTGTCTATTTTATTTCTAACTCTCATATCAAACGGTGTTGTTATTGTTCCTTCTTCTTCATAACCATGAACTGTTATATTTTTATTATGTCTTGAATATATGAATTGATTTATCAATGATGGATAACCATGAAACGCCATAATAATTGGCTTATCTTGAGTAAATACCTCATCATATGCTTCGTCACTTAATGATTTGTAATATTCATTTGACTTTTTTAAAACCATTAAATCTAAAATATTAACATATCTAATTTTTACATTTGGAAAATTTTCTTTTAAAATTTTAGTTGCACACAAGGTTTCTACAGTAGGACAATCGCCACATGATGCAATTACTATATCTGGCTCACCTTTATCAGAAGCAAAAGGCCATATTTTTATTCCTTTTTCAAGTTCATCTAAAGCTTCATCCATGTTTAACCATTGATAACTTGGATGTTTTGAAGCAACAATTACATTTATTTTATTAACTTCTTGCATACATTTATCAAAACAAGCGAGTAAACAATTAGAATCGGCAGGCAGATACATTCTTATAATGTTATCTTTTTTATTGGCTAAAACATTTAAAAGGCCAGGGTCTTGATGGGTATACCCGTTATGATCTTGTTGCCACACATTAGATGTTAATACTAGATTAAGAGATGAAATGTCTTTTCTCCAATCTAATTCCTCACAAACTTTAAGCCATTTTGCATGTTGGGAAATCATAGAGCTAGCAACATTAATAAATGCTTCGTAACTAACAAAACAACCATATCTGCCAGTTAAAAGATAACCTTCTAAAAGTCCTTCACAAAAATGTTCTGATAAATAGCTATCCATTATTTTTCCATCTTTATCTAAAAATTCATCAGTATTTTTTATTTCTTCTTGCCAATCTCTTTTTGAAGATTTAAACATATCAAACATTCTGTTTGACATGGCTTCATCAGGACTAAATAATCTAAAATTATCATTTAATTCATATATGTTTTTTATATATTCACTTAATTTTAACATATCTTGATATTTTGTTTCGCCTTTTACTACATCAAGTTTTAAAGAATTTAAATCTGGTAATTTTATATTACGGCGTAGAAGACCACCATTGGTATTAGGATTAATTCCCATACGATATTTGCCTTTTGGAATTATTAGTTTAACTATTTCCTTTAAAGTTCCATCTTCGTTAAATAATTCTTCTGGATGATAGCTTTTAAGCCATTTTTCCAACAATTCTATATGTTCATCATCATCTGGCAAAAGTGGAACTTGATGAGCGTTAAATGTTCCTTCAATTTGTTTACCATCAACATATTTAGGTCCAGTAAATCCTTTCGGTGTTTTTAAAATTATCATAGGACGTAAATTAGTTTGACCTTTTTTAACCTCTTTAATTTCTTCAAATACCCTGTTTAATGTATAATACATTTTTTTATGAAGTTCTTCTTCATTATTTCCTTCAACTAAATAAGGGTGCCAACCAAGACCGTAGAAAAAACTACCCAACTGTTTATCAGTCATTCTACTAAAAATAGTTGGATTACTAATTTTATATCCGTTTAAATTTAATATTGGTAAAACGACACCATCAGTTTTATAATTTAAAAATTTATTACCATGCCACGAGTTAGCAAGCGGACCAGTTTCTGCCTCACCATCGCCTACTACACAGGTAGCTATCAAATCCGGATTGTCTAAAACAGCACCAAAAGCATGTGATAATGAATAACCTAATTCACCACCTTCATGAATTGATCCAGGTGTTTCTGGTGCGGCATGAGATGGTACACCATCAGGAAATGAAAATTGTTTAAATAGTTTTTTTAATCCTTCTTCATCCATTGTTATATCAGGATATATTTCTGTATATGATCCTTCTAAATAAGTATTTGCAATTGGACTATTACCGCCATGTCCTGGACCTGATATATAAATCATATTTAAATTATTTTCACTGATTAATCTATTTAAATGTGTATATATAAAATTTTGTCCGGGAACTGTTCCCCAATGTCCAACTATTTTCTTTTTTAAATCACTTTTTTTTAATTTTCTTTTCAAAAGTGGATTATCTAACAAATATAATTGACATGCTGATACATAATTAGCAGCTTTATAATATTTACTTAATGATTCTAATATTTTTTTATCCATATCTATCCCCTCTTACTTTAATAATATTATATCTTTTTTAATAACATCTCGCAAGAGGGTTTTTATTATTGAACTTCGTTTATTTTTTTTCCATTAACATTAAATATCACATTATTTACATCATAATTAGCACGTACTGATAAAGATACAGTATCTAATATTCCCTTTGATATATTATTTTTTAGGTTGCTAACTATATTTTCATTAAAATCTAAATACATATTATTATCTTTAATTGTACTTGATATTAATTTAGTATTTTCATCTAAAAAACTCATTAAATTATTATTTACATTATTAGAAAGTTCGTTTATTATTATATCTATTTTGTTATTTGTATCATTTATATATTTAGTAACAGGTACATAATAATAATTACCACTTACCTCATTAATATAATATATAGTTACATCTTGTATATTCTTAGTATTAGTTAAATTAAATTCCTTATTAATACCAAATGATTTATCTAAAGTTGATGGAAGATTAATTTTAGATTTAGGTAATTTTGTTAAAATATCTCCTTCAACATAAATAATAATTTTTTCAACTCCTTCTATTGAAGTTAACGTATAAACAATAGCTTCAATCATTTTCTCTTCGGATTCTTTTTTTATATCTAATAAATCTTTCGAAAAGTCTATTTTTATTAAACCGTTTTCATAACTTAAACTTAAAATTTCAGTATTAGGAGGAATAATAGCACTAAACCCACTTGGCAGTTTACTTTCCATACCACCAATTGTTAATATTTTAATCAATTGTCTAGCTTTATCAGCAACATTAGTATCATTTAAAGCTGTAGAAGTTAAGGCAATATAACTATTTTTATCTAATAAAAATATAGGACTACTATCAACATTATAATTAACATATTCTAACTGTTTTTGTACATTTAAACTATTATTTTCTGGGATAATATAAATTAGTAACATAGCAAGTAGGGCTAAAGAAGAAAGTATTATTTTTCTAATTGATATTTTTTTAAGCATAACATCACCCAGTATAACATTATGAAAAAAAGGTCTATATTATGACCTTTTATAATGAAAGCTCGCCAAGCTTTAAAAGTTCAATTACAGCACCAGCACGGCCTTTTACACCTAATTTTTGCATAGCATTAGAGATATGATTTCTAACCGTTTTATCACTTATATTTAAGCTATTAGCTATTTCTGTTGTACTATAATTTTTAACTAATAATTCAAAGACTTCACGTTCTCGTTTAGTTAATATACCCTTTTTCATAAATTCCTCACTTTCCAAAAGCGGTGGATATTCATATTATTGTATGTTTTAAAAAAATATAAGTGAAAGAAATAGCCCAAAATAAATAGCTTTCATAAAGAAAACTATTTTGATATCGCCATATTGTAATAAATGCTATTAAAACGTCAGTTATACCGCTGCAATAAATAAACTTCAATTTCATAATAGATACTTTATTTATATCAACTTCTTATTATTAGTTTTATGTTAACGGCATAATTAATTAGTTGACAACTTATACGGACTACCCTCAGTTCCTTCACCTAATAAGTTTATATTTGATGATAAGAAAAATACAGGTATAATAGAATCTTCATCACCAGTAGTAGTAAACACATTTGAGCCATCAATGGTAATAACAATATCAACAAACGTGCCACGTGTTGATAATAAACTATTTGTGCTAGGAGAAGAATTAGAATATGGTAAAATCATCCAAAATCTCGAACTGTTCAAAGAATTTATCCAGCTTGTTGTTTTACATACGGTATAATTAGTTTGATTTAAGCTGTGTGAACCACACTGCTCTATATTTGTATTTGAATTTATATAATCACTTGATGTCATTAAGCCAACTTTACCTTTCCATTTATATGTTTGTTCTTGAGCCACTGTATTTGCTAGATTTGTTTCATTAATTTGAACTAATCCCACATTAAATGTATGACTTATTATTTTATTTTGTATATCACTTGATAAACTATTTAACCATGTACTATTTAAATATGTATTTATATATGCTTCAGCATCTGGTAG
>CAVKUP010000007.1:0-41247 GCA_963659735.1 bacterium | reverse complement strand
CATGGGATAATTTCCAATTTATAACAAACTACTAAAAATTTCAATTTTATTATTGCCTTTTAATAGTTAGTCACCTTTTAAGTAAAAATTCTAAACTTTTTACTCTTTTGTTTGTATCATGAGGAATTGTCTTATCAAACACTATACCTTTTCCACAATTTTCAATCCATAATTTAATATTTTTTTCAGAATCATCAATAAGTAATTGTCCATTTGGTATTATTACATCATGCTTTTTTATACCTGGTGGAACAAAGAATATTGGGCAGTTAATCTTTCTGTTATTTCTTAAATCATCAACTTTGACTTTCATTTCGTATAATGTGTGAATTTTTGTTAAAATCGCTATTTTTATTTTCAAACTTTCTAGTTCTCTGATTATTTCGACAGAATTATTTATTGAATTTGCCTGACGTATAATATAATCCCATTCTTCCGAATGTAAATTTGTATAATTAAAATATTCATCAAATTCTTTTTTACTTTTATGATCATGTAGACCTAGACTATATTTTTTATCTAGCATTTTTTCTTCAGAATCAAGTATAACACCATCAAAATCAATAAATATAAAATCTTTATCCATGCTATCACCTCTTAATGTCATTATAGCATACGGTTTTGAAATATTTTGTCTTTTTTATTTTATGCTTACAATTCTTTTGATTTCAAAGTGACGTATATCATTTCTAAGTTCACAATATGCTGTTACATAACAATTATCTTTATATTTAAACATGTATAAAGGATGGATTGTTCTTTTATGCCGCTCACCACTAATATCGTTGTATACTATATCTATCTTTTCATCTTTGTTAATTGCTGAATTTATAATTTGTTCAATATCATTTAATGAACTAATATTAAATTTAGAAATAAATTTACTTTTTTCTTCATATATCGAATACATCTTTTTTGATTTATCTAGAAAGTCATCGAATTCACTTGCATACTTAAATTTATTTTCATTTAAGAAATTTCTAATATTTTTCAATAACTGAATATCATATTTGTTTACGCTTGTATAATTTTTAATTTTATCAATCATAAAATATCCACCATTAGGTCCTTTAAAAGATTCAATTGCTATTCCATTATTACAAATTTCATTTTTATAATATCTAATCATTCTTTCTGTTACACCTATTTTTTCTGATAAATCTTTTATTGTATATATATTTCCTGTATTTAGTAAATCTATCATGTATAATATATTTGATATTTTCGCCATAATTTACTCCTACTAACTAATATAAGTCACTTTTTTTAATATATTATAGCATAAAAACTGCCAAATTAATTATAAATTATTTGGTGAAACTATTAGCTATAATATCTCTTGAATTGTTTTTAATAGTGTTTAATATATCGACTTTTTTTACTTCTTCTTTTATCATTAAGTCATATTCATATTTCTTGTTTTCATATATCACAGATAGTTTTTACTTTAGAATTCTTTTTAAACGTGCTTTTACATTATATAAATTGATGTTAGGATAGATATTAGGACACGAGAATTTACACACTGTAATATAATATGAAACAATGTGAAAAGGAGGTGCCCTATGGCAAGAGCATATAAGACATATGAGTAGGATTATAAAAAAATATAGTTAAATTTGTTGAAAATGGTAAAGCTATATCAGATGTTGAACGTGAATACGGCATAAATAGAAAATTGATTTATAATTGAAAAAATAAATATGGTACTATTAAAACGTCAACTAGTGAAACTACAACCAATGATGAAATATTAAAGTAAAAAAAGAATTGAAGATATAATAGAAAACATATTTACACATTTTGTAAATACTGATAAAATGAAAATGGTGATAAAAATGGATTGCATATTTTGTAAAATTATTAATAATGAAATTCCTTCATATACTTTATATGAAGATGAAATAGTTAAAGTATTTTTAGACGTAAACCCTGATTCTAATGGGCATACTTTAATTATTCCAAAAAAACATTATAAAGATTTATTTGACATTGATGATAAGACATTAATTCATATAATGAATATAGCAAAAAAAATAAATACATTACTAAAAGAAAAATTAAATATATCTGGTTTAACTTTAATTCAAAATAATGGTGATGTTCAAGAGGTAAAACACTTTCATCTACACTTAAAACCATACTACAAAGATAAAAATGAAATATTACCAGTAGAAGAAATATTTAAAAAGTTAGAAAACTAATTTTTTGAATTTTTAAAGCACTTAGTTTTATATATGAAGCATTCATTTCAATTATTATTAATACATCTTATAAATACCTTTTTCATTTAATATGTTTTTAGATAATTTTGAAATTAATTTACTAAGTGCTTTAAAAATTTTTTTATACCCATATAAAAACCCCGTTTCTATTTTGTCCAAGAAACGGGGTTCATATCATACAGAATTTTTATTTTTTTCTTTTTTTACTACTTTTTTTCGGTTTCTTTTTTACTGTTGCCTTCTCCTTCTTTACAGGTTTTCCAAGTGGGATGATTTTGTATAACAAAATTTCTTTACTCTTTATCTAATGATAAAATACTTCCTTTTTCTCTAATTAAATCTACTGCTCCAGCAATTAAACTTAATTGCACAGCTAATTTTATACTAGGAATATCATATTCCCTGCCATTAATAATACCTTATCAATATGTTTTTCTCCATCATTAAGCATACTAGCTTTTAACAAAGCAACATCACACTTGTCAAAAAGTGCATATATACATTTTTTCTTCATCACTAAATTGTAATTTCATTATACTCCTCGTAAAACGGTAAATATAATGCACATTAAAACATCAAAGTCAAATTTTCTAAACATTTGACTTATTCAACCCTTTTAAGTGTACATATTATAAATTAGATAAGGGGGAAATAAAATGTTTAAAAAAAATTGTGGTTTTCAAAAAGGATGTATGCCAAGACAAAATTGTCCTATTATGGAACCTGTTATGACAAACTGTGTAGAACGTCAATTTTGTCATGAAATAAAACACGTTTGTCCGATTCATACCCATGTTATTAATAAACATATTTATAATCATACTTATACACCTCAATATACATGTTCAGAAGAAAATCAAATTATCAATAATGATCAAGGATGTTGCAACAAATTTATGAATAATGGCTTTTAGTCATTATTTTTTTAAATAAAAAGATAGACAAAAATCTATCTAAAAAGGCATCTTAAAATTTCCATTTTTCATCTGTTTCACCATAATCTTCATTTGTTCAAATTGTTTCAATAATCTATTAACCTCTTCTACACTAGTTCCACTACCACTAGCAATTCTTCTTTTTCTGCTAGCTTTTAAAATATCAGGATTTCTTCTTTCTTCTAAAGTCATAGATAATATAATAGCCTCAATATGAGCCATTTGTTTAGGATCAATATTTACATTATTTAATCCCATTTTTTTAGCACCAGGAATCAACTTAATTAAATTCTCTAAAGGTCCTAATTTTTTTATTTGATTTAATTGATTTAAAAAATCTTCTAAATCAAACTTACCTTTTTGTAATTTTTTTGCTGCTTCCATAGCTTCTTTTTCATCAATTACACTTTCGGCCTTCTCAATCATTCCCATTAAATCGCCCATATCTAAAATTCTGCTGGCCATTCTTTCAGGATGAAAAGGCTCTAATCCATCCATCTTTTCAGATACGCCAATGAACTTAATAGGAATGTTTGTTAAATGTCTAATAGATAAGGCTGCTCCACCTTTAGTATCACCATCTAATTTAGTTAAGACCGCTCCTGTAAGAGGCAATCTATCATTAAATCCAGTAATAACATTGACAGCATCTTGACCCATCATACTGTCAATTACAAGTAAAATTTCATTAGGCTTAACTTCATCGTTAATATTCTGTAACTCTTCCATTAAATCATTATCGATATGTAATCTACCGGCTGTATCAATTAAAACGTAATTATATCCATTTTCTTTTGCGTATTCAATACCATTTTTCGCAATCTCAACAGGATTACCTTTTCCTTCGGAATATACTTCAATATTAAGTTCTTTACCTAATTGTTTTAATTGATCGATTGCAGCTGGTCTATAAACATCACAAGCTACCATTAAAGGTTTCATTCCGTATTTTTTTCTTAAAAGTAAAGCAAGTTTTCCAGTAGTTGTTGTTTTACCAGAACCTTGTAAACCAGCCATCATCAAAATAGTCATAGGCTTTACAATAATTAGCGGTTCATCTTCTTTTCCAAGTAATTCAGTTAATTCGTCTTTAACTATCTTTACAAACTCTTCACCAGGCTTTAAACTCTTACTAACTTCTTCGCCTAAAGCCTTTTCCTTAACATCATTAATAAATTCTTTAACCACTTTATAATTGACATCAGCCTCTAACAAAGCAAGTCTAATTTCCCTTGTAACATCACTAATATTTTCTTCAGTAATCTTACCATAACCTTTTATTTTATTTAAAGCATTTTGTAGTCTATCTCCTAAATTTTCAAACATTTATATCACCACAACAATTATACTATATTTTCATAAAAAAGGAAATTTACCTTAAATGTTTTTTAAAATATCCAAAAGACTTTCTGCAACCGATTTTGGTAAAATACTAGAAAGTTCTTCGGCTGATTGCTTTTTAATGTTATCAATTGTTTTATACTTTTTAAGTAATTCCTTTTTTCTTTTATCTCCTATTCCAGAAATGTCATCTAATATACTGGAATAAGCCCCTTTACTCCTAATTTGCTTATGATAATTTATTGTAAAATTATGAACTTCATCCTGCATTCTTTCCAAATAATGAAATAAATTACTACGTTTTTCAATTGGAATTTCACCATTAAACGTAACAAGAGCATTAGTAGAATGCTTATCATCCTTCTTTAAACCAACTAAATTAATATCTAAGCCTAAACTGTCAAGTATTTCTAAAGCTGCATTCATCTGACCAATTCCACCATCAACAATTATCAAATCAGGTTTAACTAAATTATCCTTTAAAACTTTAAAATATCTTCGATATAAAGCTTCCTTCATAGTTCCATAATCATCATTCTTATCAAAAGATATTTTAAATTTACGATACTCATTTTTTACACCTACTCCATCAATAAAAACAACCATGCCAGAAACATTATAAGTTCCAAACAAATGCGCATTATCAAATATTTCAATTCTATCAAGTTTTTCTAAACCTAATAGTTTTCTAAGTTCATCATTTGCCTTCCAAGTTTTCTCTTCATCTCTATTTAAAAGCTCTAATTCATCAAGTAAATTTTTCTTTGCATTATCACTAGCCATATCAACCAATTTCTTTTTAACCCCTTTTAAAGGAATATAAACCTTAGTATTTAAATACTCTCTAAGTAAATCAGAATCAACAATATTAGGCATAAGTACTTCCATAGGAGTCAAAGATTTTTCATAAAATTTTGCAATATATCTAGTAAATTCTTCTTCTTTCATATCAATCAAAGGAATAATTTGATGATGATGTCCAACAATTTTACTGCCTCTTACAAAAAATATAAATATACTTAAATAATTATCATCATTAAAATATCCAAAAATATCTCTATCAATATTATCATTTATTTCAATCTTTTGTTTAACCAAAACAACATTTATATCATCCAGTAACTGTTTTAACTCCAAAGCCTTTTCAAAATGTAATAAATCACTTTCTTTTTTTATTTCACTATATATCTTATCAGTTACTATCTCATGATTTCCTCTTAAAAAATTAATAATATCTTTTTCCATTGCGTCTATTTTTTCTTTAGGAACATCATTCGTACAATAACCTAAACATTGATTGATATGATAATATAAACAAGGTCTTTTTTGATAACTACTACACTTTCTTAAAGGATACAATCTATTTAATAAATTAACAACCTTTCTAGCCGCATAAACATTAGGATAAGGTCCAAATAATCTCGTTTTCTTCTTCTTTCTATGAACATTTCTTACAACAAGTAACCTGGGAACCTTATCTTCAGTAAGTTCAATATAAGGATAACTTTTATCATCCCTTAATAAAATATTAAACTTGGGATCATGCTTTTTAATTAAATTAATTTCTAATATTAAAGACTCAGTTTCAGATGAAACTACAATATAATCAAAATCAGCAATTTCCTTAACAAGGCGAGCAGTTTTACCAGTATGAGATGAATGAAAATAAGAATTTAATCTATTTTTTAAATCCTTAGCCTTGCCAACATAAATAATTACCCCATCAGAATTTTTCATTAAGTAACACCCAGGTTTATGTGGAACTAATTTTAACTTTTCTAAGACCATAAAACTAACCCTCCTTCCTAATAATTATAATTAATTATTATTATTTTATCAATATTGATTTTTAAATCTTAATTATTTATAATTTAAATGGTGATTTGATGAAAAGTATAAAAAAAGAAATAACAAATGAGATAATAATAAATAAATCAAAATTTATAACAATAATAACCCCATTCAACAATATAAATAACTTCAATACATATTTAAATAGCATTAAAAAAGCATACCCAAACGCCACACATTACTGCTACGGATATATAATAGATAGCCATGAAAAGTGTTCTGATAATGGTGAGCCAAGTGGTACTGCTGGAAACCCAATTTTAAATGTATTAAAACAAAATGATTTAAAAAATATATTATGCATAGTAATAAGATACTTTGGAGGCATTAAATTAGGAGCAGGTGGACTCATCAGAGCCTATTCATCAAGTGCGAGTGAAGTGTTAAATAAATGTGAAATAATTAATTTATCTAAAGGATATGAAATAACATATGAATTTGATTACAATAACATTAAAAAAATAAACTACCTATTAAAAAACATAAATATAGAAAAAACATTTGAAAATAAAATAAGCTATAAATTTAAAATGAATGAAAATGAATTTAAAAAAATAGAAAATGAATTAAATTTATTAGGAAAAATAAAAAATAAAAAGTCAATCATGACTTTTTAAGTATAACAATACTTCTATTATTTAAGTTTAAATTATCAGCATAATTTTTAAATATATCAAAATCTAATTTCTTTAACTTCTCATACATATCATAAACAGGATTATTATATAAATATACTTGATTAGAAATCAAACTACATACACCACTCGCATTTTCAGTTGATAAAAGAACATTATTCAAAGTAACCTTCTTAATCAAATCAAAATCTTCCTTACTAAATGACTTATCTTTAAGCGTATCATCAATTAAATCAATAACACCCTCATCATTAGAAATAACACTAAATGATAAAATAAAATAATCATCAACCGCCTGCATATAAACAGAAAGTGGTGATAAAACATCTTTATTATGAGATAAAACATCAACAATTTTAGAAATTGGACCAAATTTCATATTCAAAAGCAATGATAAATATACTCTATTTAAATAATCATCTTTAATAAAATGATTATTTTTTATTTTATAATTAATAAATATATTCTTAGACATGTAATCTTCTTTTAAAATAATCTCTTTTTCACTCACAACCTCTTCAGGTTCATTTTTTTTAACAATCTCAATTTCAAATTTCTTAGGAAACTTTAATTTACTATAAAAGTTTTTAATCAAATCCATAGTCTTATCAATATTAACATTCCCACTAATTGTCAAAATCATATTACTAGGATGATAAAAAGTATTATAACAATTATATAAATCTTCCTTAGTTATACTATTAATATTCTCTAAAGAACCAAGTACTGTATTTTTAAAATCTAAATTGTGAAAAGTGGTTTCTAAAGATTTATCATAAACAATTGAAAAAGGATTATCCAAATCTTGTTTTTTTTCTTGAGAAATTATTCCCTTTTCCTTTAAAACATTCTCATCAGTAAAATATGGACTATGAACACAAGTAAGTAAAGTATTCAAATTTTCTTCAAAATGACTAGCTCCAGTAAAATGATAAGTCGTAATAAATTCATTAGTAAAAGCATTTGCGGAAGCACCATTATTTTCATAAATAACAAGTGGATCTAGCCCTTCTTTACTTTCAAACATCTTATGTTCTAAAAAATGAGCAACCCCTCCAGGCATCTTATAATACTTTCCATCACTTTTAAATTCTAAAATTGAACCCCCAAAAAAAGTAGTTATTCTTGCATGAATACTATTCCTCGGAATTTTACTAATATAAACCCTTAAACCATTATCTAAAACTTCTTCATAAACATCCAAATTTATTATCTTGTAACTATGTTTATCCATTTTCTTTTACTCCTTTTAATAAGTATACTGTATCAATATGAATTTTTTTAGCTAATCTAACCACATCTTCCTTAGTAACGCTCATCATCTTTTCTTTTCTTTCTTCCAACTTATCCATACCAGTAAATAACATCATATTAAAGCCATAAATAATTTCAGAATTACTATCTTCCATCCTAATTAAAGAATTATAATATATCTCTTTAACACTATTTAACAAATCCATAGAAAAATTACCATCTTCCATATTCTTCATTTCTTTTTTAATAAAATCATATGTCTTATCATAATCAGAAGCATTTATACCAGCATATATCTTAACTGTACTGAATAAATATTGCCTAACCGCATAAATATAATAACAAAGAGAATTTTTTTCCCTGACCGTTTGATTTAAAAGTGATCCCATGCCACCGCCTAAAATCCATGAATATAAAACCAAAACATAATTTCTTTCAAAATCAGTTAAATCTAAAAGCTTACAGCCAACAATTAAATTACTTTGAGTATTATTTGAATTTTCAATAACAACATTAGCTTCTTTATTATATGACCTTTGATTTATAACATGATTTTTATGAATATACTTCCCATCAAACTTTACATACTTCTTAAAAACATCAAGTATATTCTCATCTAAATCACCACATAAAGTAATATCTAAAACACCATTTTCCATTATATACTTATAAAAACTATACAATTCCTTTGAAGTTAAACTTGATATTGCTGAAATTAATTCATCTATCTTAATCACATCATATTCTGTTTCCTTCATACATTCTAAAAGTCTTATCTCCGCATACCTTTGAGGATTATTTTTTATATTTTTTAAATCTTCTAATACCTTTTCTTTTTGTATTTCAAAAACTTTTTCATCAAATCCATCATTTATTACTTTAGGTTCAAACAAAACATCAAGTAAAAATTTTAAACTTTTTTCATTCATACCACATTCAGTATACTTTTCGTTAGAAAAACTAGCCTCTAATTCCAATATATTTACTTTTCCGCTAGACAAAACATTGACAGAATAAACCGGATCATAAATCCTACTACAAGCAATATTTAATTCACGAATACTATCATAATACTTACTAGTATTAATAAGCATTCTTTTTAATAAACTAAAATATTTAATATTTTCCCTTCTATCATCAAAACGAATAGATATATTTAAAGCAACTGTCTTAAACTTATCCGTTTTAATAATATGAACCTTATAATTATCAATATCATAATTAAAATATTCCATAATTCACCTCATTTTTATTATAAACAATTTTAAAAAAAAGATTTAAATAATTGAATCTAAAGCTAGTAAAATCATCTTATCTAAACCTTGTTCTCTTTGCTCACTACTAGCAACTTCTTTAATATATTTACTATCAACAACGCTCATTAAACAAGCTGCTTTTTTATTTAACATCTTAGCCGTATAAAACAAAGCAAATGCTTCCATTTCAGCCGCGATTGGTTTAATGTTTTTTGGCATTCTTTCAAAAAACTTACTAATATCAGTCATATATAAATCAAAACAATCTAAACAAGCAGTTGTTCCTTTATATAATTTAATATTATTTTCATAAGCTATCTTTTCAATTTTTACATTTAAATTTTCATCACTATAAGCTATATGACAATCATCATTATTTAAAGTCAAAGCAAAATTGCTTTCACTATAACAGCAAGTAGATAAAATAATATCAAATAACTTCATATCTTTTTCATAAGCTCCGCAAGAGCCTATTCTAATAATTTCATCAACATCATAATTTTTATATAACTCATATGAATATATACCCATGCTAGGCATTCCCATACCGGAAGCCATAACAGTAACTTCTTTTCCTTTATAAAATCCAGTATAAGCATAAATATTTCTAACAGATGAAACCAATTTATAATCATCTAAATATTTTTCTGCTATATATTTAGCCCTTAAAGGATCTCCAGGCATAATAACAGTTTTAGCAATTTCATTTTCCTTCGCACTATTGTGTGGTGTCATATTAACATCTCCATTCTACATAAGATTTTAACAAACTAGATTTTATAAGTCAAATTTTAACCCATAAAAACAGAAATTTCATTGATATTAATTTTATAAATTGCTATAATTTTAATAGAAGGTAGGAGGGCAGGTAACATGGAAGATGATAATAAAGTTAAGAAAATTTTAACGTATATTAAAATAATCATAATAATTACAATTATAATATGTATAGGCATCTTTGCATTTATAAAAATAGAAAACAAGATAAATAACAATAATTTATATAATTACCTAAATAAAAACAATTATAAAACAAATGAAGACAAAATATATTATAAAAAAATTGATGAAAGCATTACTGAAAAAGCACTATCAAAGGATTATATTTTTTCTAAAGAAATAAGAAAACAAAATGAAAAAGCTTCTGTAACAATTTTAAATTATAAAAAAGATAATAGCATTTTCATCAGTTATCAAGAAGATGGATTTGATGATAATGGAAATTATGGTGTATCGTATCAAGAAGGAACCTATAAAAATAAAAAATTCAATTGTAAAATTATTACTAATAATAATCAAACACAGCAATGTAATACAATGAAAACTCAAGCTGAAAATTATTACAAAGAAGTGCAGGATATATTAAACAATAACAAAATTAATATTAAATTTATTAATATTAAAACTAAAAACGCTAAAAAAAATTAAAACAGCAAATTATTTGCTGTTTTTTTAATAATTACCAAATAGAACCTAAGTTAGTAGCACTAGCAACACGTTTTCCGCCCCATTCAGAAAACCAACCACTATTACCAGGATTTCCATATTTATTAAAATATGCCTTAGAAACTTCAAACTCAATAACATTTTTTCCATTTCCATGACCCCATTTATTACATCCAGCATCATTAGGGTTTTTTGTATCAGCTATTATACACGGTATTTTGGTTCCATCATCCAAGAAAAAGTCAACTTTATCACCAACATTTCCAAATGTTGTTGTACAAGCTATTAAGTATCTTCCTTGATATGTTGCTATTCCATTATCAAAATTACTACCGTCAGGAATCCAGGTATCATAATAAAGTTTTCCTTGGTCAGTACCTCTTGCCCAATTCCAACTATTGTCAGAATTAGAATAGAATGTAACAGTATATCCACCATCACCGAATTCTTCTGGAATAACTATTTCACCACTACCAGTATCACTGTCACAACTACTATTCGCGCCACTTAATCTATAAATATATGTATATTGATGATGACCTTCAGAATAATCTGAAATGTTTATCTCAGTACCGCTAGAATCCCCAGAAACACCATCGTAATTACCATGAGCAGCTATTTGTTTAATATTATCACCATCAACACTATATATTGTAGTAGTGTGCCCACTAGCACCTTCCCTAGTGTCTACAACTATATCACCCTTTTGTAAGGAATCTATACTATAAGCAATTTCTGTAAATCCAGCTTCTTTTAAAACTTGTCCCATATTTGACGTAACAAATGGCTCGTTTCCACTTAAAATACCTGCATTTACAAGCGAATAATATATAAATGAAGAGCAATCATAATCGGGACCGTTTCTTGCATCCATACTATATCCATGCGTATCGTCATCAGCAATCTTCTTCATTTCGCTTAAATATTTATCTACTTCGGAATTAGCTTCACTACTTGACGTTCCACTAGAACTACCGGTTTTACCAAAATCAACATCATCAGCATACAAAGCATAAAGATTAATTTCTCCTAACCCCCATCTGTACATTGTTGTTACATCAGTTAGTCCTTCATTTGAAGAAGATGGGTCTAACACATAAACAACCCCATTTTCAACATGATCAACAGCAACCCAATGTTGTCCTGCTCCACTACCACCAGTAGCCTGAACCAAAACAAATTGTTGCTTTCCATTATAAGGAGTATTTATAATTTCAGAAATTTTTTCAGCATAATTACTCGTACTTACACTAATTCCCCAACTATCATAATTAGGATGAAAATTTGGGGCTATTTCAGAAAAATTCCAATTTATACCATCACCGCTATATCCAGATTTGTGCTGGGCATATATTCCAGGATTAAGTTCGGGAACGGCAAGTTGTGTACCTGATTTAGAAATCAAATAAGAAAGTGCTGTTGTCGTACAACCAATTTCACAAACAGTTCTAGAAGAAATAACAGTACTACCCCATCGTTCATCACATTGCCTCCAATTAGTAATTTCACCAGAACCAGCACTACCAGCGTACGAACATTCATCATCTTCCTCTGGAAATAATTCTCTATAAAATTTAGCAAAATCAATAATTTCTTGAGCAATTTTCTTCTTTCTTAACTCCTTAGTTGAGTCATCTTTAATATTATGAACATCATCAAATGTACCTTCAATAAAACCATAATTACATATACTAATTGAATCGGCAACTGCAACTAAACCATCAACTGTATTACCTGTATTAAACAAAACAGAAACAAATGGGATGGAATTCCAAACTCCTTTGGCAGTTTGTAAAAGAGTGTTAGTAGCACAACTAACCCCATTAGTAACCCAACCACCAAAATCATCACCGCCACCATAGCCAGCACTCACTAATGCCTTTTTATAACTTTCTTCATTATATTTTCCATCAACATTAGAATTAACCATTATAATAGTAGCAGCATCTATTAAATCAATTTCGCTTTGTTCAATTCCAGTATAGCCATCATCACCAGTAACACTAAGACTTTCAGCAAATTCAGTAACCTTTTTAACAAAGCTTTTTTCATTATAATTTTTATCGTATGTTGTATCGATAATACTATAATAATCACCCTGAAATAAAATGGTTGAAGCTAGAACGGCTTTGTCAACTTTCTTTCCTAATACACTACCAATTAAATTTATTTTAGATTGAAATTGTTTTTCTTTTATATTTTCTAAATCTTCATCAGTACATAAAATACATCCACCTTTTGCAGTATTTGTAAATCTTTCAACATTAACTTGAACAAAACCTAAAAAATAACTAACAACACCTAAAACTGCAATAATGAGTATACCAAAAAAGGCAATACCAGCAATTATTCCATATTTCATCATTTTACCTTTTACACCAATTATTTTACCAATTGGTGAATTATTATTTGCTTTATCACCAAGCAATTTATTTTTTAAAATTTTTAATGGATTCATGCTGATATCACCACCTAACTAATTATAAGCCACCACCTGAACCAAACGATTCTAATTCTTCATCAGTAACCATAACATTAATTCTCATTCTTTTACTACCACATACAAACAAAGCTTCACCTTGATTGTATCCTTTTATACTCTCTTTTTCATTATCATTTAGATCAATTAATTTAGCTAAATCTTCAACTGCCTGTTTTCTAAGTCCCATAACTAAATAATAAGAAGCGTTATCAAATATAGCTTTACCTTGAGTTATAACAGAAGAATCACAAAAGTCAGTAGGTTGCTGTGTAATAATAATTGTACCTGTATTATATTTTCTGGCACGTCTTTGAACTTGGGCTAAAAAGTCAGCTCCCAATGTATTATTGCCAGATAACAAGACATGTGCCTCATCAACTGTAAGAACTGTATTAATACTAGAATCTAAACATAAACTCCAAGCATATTTCAAAACATTAAAGAATAAAGCATTTCTAATATTAGTATCCGAATTCATTAATTCTTTAATATTAAATACAATAAAATTACTTTCAGGAGAAATAGTAGTAGTACCATCAAAATAAAATCTTAATTCTCTTATTAATGGTCGCATTTTTAACTCTAAATGTTCTAATATATCTCTTTCTCTATTTTGTTCTGGCATAGCCGTTATTTTTCCTTTAACGGTTGCATATACATCTCTAAATGTTGGATAATCTTTAGAAGTAAATTTAGTAAAATCAGTATTAAAATCAATGCCAAAACGTTTATAAGTTTCTTGAACCATTTCACTAAATACATTAATTACATCTTCAGTAATAGTAGGATCATAATATTTCATAAATGCTTTTACTGTTTGCAATGATCTGGTTAATACTGCATATCCCATACCTTGCCTAATTTCTTCTTCATCAGCATCCATAATTATCTCAAGTGGATTAATCATACCAAATTCTCCACCTTTACCTAAATCAATGAAATCGCCACCATAAAGTCTTGTCATGTCCTCAAGTTCACCTTCAGGATCAATTAAAACCATTTTATAATCATTTCTAATATGACTTCTTAAAAGTAATTTGGCAGCTGTTGACTTACCAGAACCAGATGTACCCAATATAATCATATTAGCATTGTTTCTATTATGTTCCTTTTGCATTTGATATAAAAATTGATTAAATAAAACAACACCACCTGAGAAATCAACACCAAGTAAAGTAGAAAGTCCAGGATCTTTTATACTATCAAATACATAAGGATACATAGCAGCTAATGTAGGGGACGGAATTGGTATACCAATTCTATCCTCAATATCCTGCTTAGGAAAAATTGGAAGCATACTTTTTAAAACCTTTTCCTGTTCAAATCTCAAAGGTATAGCCCTCATTTCCATAGCTTCCAAATAACTTTTTAATTGTAACTTTTTAGTAGTTAATTCTTCTTCAGAATCTGCTGTAATCATTAAATGTAATTGAAAATCATATATCTTAGCTTGACTTGCAGCCAATTGTTTAATAAACTGCTCTAAAGATTCATAATCTTGACGAATTCTTTCTTGAATAGTAAGATCATGTTCTTCTTGATATCTCACTTTTAAATCAGCTATTTCCTTATTTACCATTTTATTAATAACACTAAATGGCAAAGGTATATGTTTCATAACCATCTTGACACCAGCCATACTGGTTAAGTTAGCTAAAAACCCAGGTATAATATTTTTAGGAAATGTAATTACAGTCAAAATGGTAGAATACTTATCACTAGCTACAAAACCACTAGGTTTAAATTCTAAGCCCTTAGGAGCAATCTGCGTTCTTATATCCATTATCTCACCACCCCAAATGAAGTCGTTGTTCCACCATTTAAGAAATTATCTAATATCATTCTTAAATCATCGTTAGAAGTTTGCGTTGCAATTAATTGTGCACTTGCAAAAACTTGAATTAAATTCCTAATCTTCTTTTGAATTTTATCAATATCCTTCTCTTTAAATAGTAAAAAAAATTCAGTATCAACAACATTTAAAGTTGTTGTAAATAAATTTGCTTTATTAATATCATCCATTATTAATTTTCTTTTAACAGGATTTAACTCTGAATTATAAAGTAACTGTAACCTAGATAAATAAGATGTAATATCAACTGGCCTGTCAGCAGCAATAATCCAAAACTCATAATCTATTAAATTATAAACATTTTTTAAATTACTAATAATTAAATTTTGTGTATCAGGTTCTAGAATAAAAATGTTTCTAGGACTAATTTTTACGCCAGTTACCTTTTCGTTATTATCACAAATAATAACACCGTTTGTAATTGATTTTATTGGCACAAAATCATTTGTGTATTTGTTTCTGCTCTCCATACTCATCTTTAACACACCAACCCTTCCATATAAACTTTTGTCTACTAGTGTAAAATAAATATATTTCTTGAATAACAACTCTAATGTTATGATAATTAGGTACTGGAAGTACCAAAAATCCGGTTATAACAGCAGGAGCTAAATCAATGCATGCCGTTAATAATGTACTTGGTGAAACTATCATCAAAAGTAAAACAGTTGTTGCAATACCAGAACTAAATAAAACTAAATCAAACGTTGTAAACACACCAAATATCAGCATAGATCTTTTCGTACTGGCTGGAATTAAATAATTCATTTAATCACCCCTTTATTTTTTTTCTTTTAAATTTAAGACATCTTCACGTTTCTTAATTTCTTTTCTAATTTTTTCAACTGAAGCATCATCAGATAATGCAGAATGTTCAGAAGTACTATATCTTGTATATAAATCTTCAGTTATACCTAAGGCCTCAGCTTTAGTTTGATCAATTTCACTCCATTGTTTAACAAGTGGTACATTATCATCATCATATTTTTTATAAACCACTTTTCCTGTAACATTATCTGTTACAATTTTACCTTCATTATCTTTAACTGCTTCAAACATAAATGATTCCATAGTATCTGCTGAAACTCGTGAATTAGCAATCATATTTGCCATTGCATCTCTAGTTGCATGTTCTCTTAAATGATAATTTTCACTATCGCGTTGCATTTGTTTAATTTCTTGATCCATTTGTCCTATACCACCAGCCTTATTTTTTACACCAGCATAACTATTCGCTCTATCTTTAATTTGATGACGTAATTTATAGCCAGCGCCGTCTCTTGTATCTCTATTATTACGAGCATTATTTGAAGCAATTCTACCCTCATGTGCACCTTTAGCAAAATCCTTATTTTTAAATCCACTAACACCGCCACGTGCACCAGCACTGCCAATACCACCAATCACGCTTGTTGCAGTACCAACTACCGTTCCAAGCATAGCCCTACGATTAGCACTTTTAGTTGCTTTAGCTAACATCTCGTTTCTATCAGCTGCGGGAAAATGCTTTGGTATTTTTGCAGTCTCTTTCTCTAGTTTTTTATCATAGGCTAATTTATATCTATCTTTAAAGTTTGAAGCGGCAGTAATTCCATTTGCAATACCACCACCGAGTGCTCCACCGGCGAAACCTAAAGCCCCCGAAACAAGTGGACTCTCATTAATTCTCTTCATAGGATTAAGTGTAATATTTCCACCTTTTATTCCAAAAATACTTTCTAATAGTTTTGGAACCTCTTTTGTAAAATACAAAATACCAAATATAACTAAAACTTGAACCAATATTGCCATTAAACCTGTAGGAACATCTTCATTAAGATAAACAGCCGTACCATTAGCAACCAAACATGTACTAACAACCAGATCAATTAAATAAAATGAAAAATAAATAATAGCAATTCTTATAAACAAAGATAAAAATGTACTAAAACATTCTTTTGCCCATTTTCCAAGCATACCATCTTTCGAAGATTGTCTAGGATCCATATAAGATATAACTGGAATGGGTGCTATTATTTCTAAAAATGCAAGTTTAATTATTCTAACTGACACATCCAAGCAAAAACTTATCATCATTACGGCAATAAATCCACCAGCAATCGTTGTAGTAACGAAATAATAATCAAATACAAACTCATCATCAATAGTTGCATTAAGGAGTGTACCAAAAGCACCAAAATCACGATTACTACCTTCATCGTCCGTTTTAAAAACCTTATTTAATTCATCCGAATCATCACCTAAAGCATCGGCAAGATCATTAAGACATGAATCACTTTGTGCCATTGCCTTTGTTCCTAAAACTGGAGTGTCCCCACAGCTTGAAACCGCTTTTTCATTTACGGGCATAAGTGAAGCATAAACTAAAAATTCCAAATCTTCCGCTATCTGCTTATTTGTACTTTTAGAATCATTACCGTTATCATTGACACCTAATATTAACTTACCAAGCAAATTTTCATTCAAAACAACCTTTTGAACTTCATATGCTTTTTGAAATATTAATGGCACTGTAACAATTAATACCAATGAAACCAAAACATTAGTTATTAATTTACCAAATCCCTTTCCCTTGTCAGAAAAATCATCGGGATTTATCATATATTGTAAAATTGAAAAGCTAATTCTAAAAAGCATAAAAATTCCAAGCAAAGCATAAATTCTATTGGAAAATTTTAATATTGGATTATCAGCGGTTAAAGTTGTATCAGAAACACTGATTTTTGACATTCCAAACAAATCAAGATTAGCTAGATACATTAAAAGCTCATAAAATAAACTAATTAAAGTATATACTCCTTTGTCTAATAAGGAAAAAATAGTTCTTAAAATTTTGTACAAGAACTGCATAATATCACTCCTTTACTTTTTCGTAATTCCACAAAGAGGATTGTTAGAATTAAAGCCAAATGCTGATGCTTGTCCATTTATAACTTGTATTGCAAATGTAACAATAGTTGGCAAAATTAAGAGAATAATTAAACAAATAATTCTTGTTTTTAAACTTTTTGCAAAATTCTTTAATAAATTATCATCTGCACCAGTTATAACTTTAATCAAATTAATTATTGTCATAACTATTAAAATAATTATACCAGCAATACAAATATATAAAAATACATCATGCAGCAATGTTTGTACATTACCACTTATAAGTGCACAACTATCAACATCATTTTTATATTTTTGAGTGTTATCTTTATTATAGTAATCTTTTATTCCATTTATATCAAGTTCTGATGATAGTGATAAAGCTTTTCTATATTCAGACATAGTTGCTTGTGAAAAATCTTCTTGATCGTCATTTGAATCAAAACTGCCTGCGGTTTGTGAAACAGAAGAGCGGCTATCATTTTTTACTAGTTTTTCCCTTCCATCTTGCGTTGTGATTGTTTCTGCATAAGCGGCGGTAAAATTTAATAAAAATCCGATTATAAACAGTGATAATAAAGAAAATATTTTCTTCACATTTCATCAACCCCTTTTAAGATACATCATTATTTTATCATGAATACATTATTTGTTAAATAAAAAAATGCAAATTTATTTACAATTAGAGTGAGATTTTAAACGCACCGCTAAAAACACTAATGGTCAATTTAATTTTTCAATAATTATTCTTGTAAAATTTAATAAAAATTATATAATCGACATGCTATTTTATAACTAGTTTTATCAATGGCGCACTATATTCTTTTACCTGTCCACTATGTCCTGATTCGTATGCTTTTTTATAAAAATCTACTGAATTTGAAGCGGTACCATTACTTTCATTTAATTTCAATTCAAGAATAGTTATGTTATCTAAACTTTTTTTGTGGTTACTTGTTGCGATGCAGCGACTGAACCCGACTCAACTGCCTTTTAGGAATTGAATAATAACTTTCAGCACTTACTTTATCAAAATTAAACGACAAAGTACCAATCATCATAAAAAATAATATCATTATTTTTTTATATTTTGATTCATAACACTCACCAAACCTATTACAATAATTATAACATAAAATAAATATTTAAACAAAAAAACGTTTATCTGTTAATTGCTTTCCCATCTATACTTATTTTCTTTCCAGTTTTATTTTTACTATTTCTTTTGTCTATTTCATAATTTTTTTGAGTCTATAGCAGAAAAAGCGTTAGAAAAACAATCATGTGATGGAGTACCGTTTTCTAATTTTAATAATTCAGTAAAATAATCTTCTTTTAGTTTCATAAAATTTGCAATGTTTGTAAAATCTTTTAAATCGCATAATAACCCGTATATTGTTATGATTAATATATCTATTAACTTATATTTTCCCCTCTTACATCTTTTGAATTTTCTAAAACTTCAAATTTTTCAAATAAACTCATAATTAAATCAACTTTCTTTTATCATGATTTAATTATACTATATTTTTGAAAAAAATTTAAGCAATTGCCATAAAATAAAAAACTGTTTATTAACAGTTTTATCTCACTTTAGCATTAGAAACAACTTCCCTTAAGTTAACAAAACCAGATGGGTCATCAATACTATCGCCTAGTAAAATGGCATTGTCTGGATTTTTAGCAAGTTCAGCCATAAAATTTGAATCATTTAATTGAGAAGAAGATAAATTCATATAACTATTGTTTGAAACATTAAAAACATCAACTGGATTATTATTAAACCATTCATTAGCAGTAACACTATTAGTGTTATCTATAGCATCATACGCATTAGTAAAAACTTGAGAGCCTTCATTAATACTATCATAATTCAACGGTTCCATTCTATTAGAAGTGCTATAAACGCGATTAGGTTCAGAAGTATTATCAACATTTACGTTTTTAGATAAATTAAAATTTGATTTTAATAAATAACTTCCAGCCCCAAGAGCAGAAATAACAGCAGCAGTAATAATAGCTTTTTTCAAAATATTTAGTTTTTTAAATTTTTCAACTAAAGAAGAATTGGCTTTTTTCCTTGAAACAACTTTAGCACTAGATAATTCTTTATTATCCTTGTTCTCAAAAGAACCAACTGCATCGTATGAAGATGCAGGAATAATATCTAACCCTCTATATTTATTAGAAATGTTTTTGCCATTTTTATAAAATTCACAGTCGATTTCTTCATCTAACGTTAAGGTTAAATCGCTATTCTTAGTAACATTAATATTTAAATCACTTAATTTATTTTCCCCAACGCTCAAATTGTTATATAATTTAATTCCCTTAGAACTATTTATATCATAATTAGTTTTAAACAGATTTAAATGATTTATAATAAAATCTACAGAAAAATCGCCAATAATATAAATGTATCCATCCCTTTGTAACATAATGTAATCATTAGACAAATTATTATCATATTCTTTCATCAAAAAATCGCTATAATCAACATTCTTCAATTGTTCATAAGCCTCATCATATTTTTCATGAGTATATTCAACAAGAGATTTTAAATTATTAGAATCAGTATAAATTAATGGTTTTTTCTTGGTATATCTTTCTTCTAGACGAAATAAATAATTATTTTTATCATTCATATTAACATTCCCTTCAAAATCTAATTTTTCATCCACATTCATTATAACAAATTTTTATAAAAAAACATAAAAAAAGATTTTAGGTTGTATTATAAATGGTGTTGGTGAGTGTAAATCACTACACTGTTTTTATTAAAAAAAGACATAAGTTTGATACAATGTAATTGTTATAATACATTGAAAGGAATAAACTTATGTCTACAAATAATTATATACTAAATTTACTAAATATTAAAGATGAAAATATTCATATTATTACTAATTGTAAAGGAACTCAATTGTAAGGCTTAATGCAAGTTTGCACAATCTGTACCTGCGATCGGTATATCTTTGTTTTCTTTATAACCTACACTTGCTGCTACACTTCCAAAAAAAGGATATTTAACAAGCATTTTTCTTTTTAGTGCTGCTATATCATATTTCATAACTTATACCTCAAATTTGTGCAACTAATGAAAATATTTCTTCACTTATTTTATCTTTATTTATTTCATTTGCAGTAACAATTATTATACAACTTTTAGGTAATTCAAATGTAGATATTTTCCTATGTTCTAATAATTCACAAAACTTTAATTGTTCTTCTTTAGAAATTGAATCAATTTTATCAATTACTAATATTCTACTAGCATTTGTGCTTCTTATCTTCCATTATCTTCTTTTGCCGCCTCTTGGCTTTTCAGCAAGTTTTGCTTCTGCAAGTCTTTCTAATTTGCTTTCATCACCATGTGTCCATAAAGCATCAAAAATTGCTCCAAATTCTGCTCCTAACCCTGTAACGAATTCTCTTACTTTTTCTAAATTATCATCATCTACTTGTGTTAATCCCATAGCTGTTGCATATCTTTCAGCAGTATTTAATGCTTGTATATCTCTATCAGTATAATTTTCATTTATTACATCATCTAATGTTATTACTTGTTGATTACAAAACTCAACAAACTCTCTTATTATATTTTCTTCGCTCACTTGACCAAATTTCAAATCATAAGGATTTATTCTTTTTTCAGCTTGTTTTCTTTTTTCCTTCTTTTTTCTTTTTTCCTTCTTCATATTTTGCTTTTCTTCTTCTGACATATCTTCAACTCGAGTAAATGTTACAGTTTGAGTTAAATCTCGAAGCATATATCTATCAAGATATTCTTTCATTTCTGTTCTATCAAAATCACCTTTATAATTAGTTTCTGCATCAAGAAATCTTATACCAGAAACCAATCCTTTTTTTGAAATTAAAATTCCTGTTCTATCATCTATCAACCATTTAACTGGTGATACTTCTACCCAAACGTAATCACCATCTCTATATTCAACACCATTTGAAAGCCGGAATAAATCGTCCCTAAGGTGAGCTTTTATACGAACATATTTCTTTCCTTGATATTCGTATTCTTCATAAGTTACAGGGTCAAATCCCGTACGATAGTAATTACGGCTTACAGTATCAACTGTGTAACTTCTTCCCGTTTTATTCATTCCTCTATTATATTCTGACTCTAGTATATTTTGCATTCTTGAATCAGCAGCATTTTGAGGATATTCTCCATATTCTACTGCTTGTGTTCCATTGTATCCCCACACTCTGTTCGGGGAGATTTTGGAAAAGATTACAGAAGATTGCAAAACTGGTCGAACAATACCATTGCGTTTATACCTATCATAGTTGAACCTATCACCATCAATACCGACCACCATGACATCATTTTGGCCATCATCAGATCTAGTCCAAAACCAACTAGTTCTACCAGTTAAAGATCTATCTTCATCTATATTACAATCAGTATCTACACATAAATCACCACAGGTTAAAATACAGAAATCCGTAATTGCAGCTTTTGTTCCATATTTTCTAATTACTTCTAATTGAGGTTCACTACTGTTTCCCCAAATTTGTCCTTCAGATAATAAAGTTAATTTCATTTTAATCACCACCACAATTATATTTTATCATATAATTTTATTTTTTCTTATTTTTTTGAAAATTCATAAATTTTATTTTATATTTGATAATAATTTATCACGTTTTTCGTTAGAATATTTTAAATGGGCTTTAGAAGAATTAATTCTCATATTGATATATTCTTCATCAATAATAGATTTGTTTTTCAATTTTTTTATTGTTTTGATATGTTTTCTCATTCTTTGTTTAGGAGAAAATCTAAAGATTAGAAAAGTATTTTAAATGAAACAAACTTTAAGATTATACAATGAAAATATTAAATATATTGAAAATTCTTTTAAATATGTTATTAATAATGGCATTATAGAAGGAACTAATAATTTAATTAAATGTATTAAAAGAATTGCTTTTGGTTATAAAAAATATGATCATTTTATATCTCGTATTTTCTTAATTAAAGGCATTATAAAAGGATGATTTTCATCATCCTTCATAATCACAATTCATTTATCAAATTTATTGTTTACCAGCACTATTTGACAGAGGACCTTTATTTACTGTTTGTGATATAACTTGTTTTTTTGATAAAACCCAATCGTAGTTTTCGTTTATTATATTTGAATCACAGTATGGACATTTGCTTGAATTAACGTCTTCTAATGGTGCATTACAGTTTGGACATTTATTTGATTTATTACTTATTCCTTTATTAAAGGTCATAAAGTAATTATATGTAACTTTATGTTTATCATTTCCTCTAACTGCTTTATTTGTTGAATCTACTATATAGTCATAACATTCTACTTTCATATTTACTGATAGAGAAATTGTTTTGTTATTAATATCCATACCAACTATTTTGAAATCTAGTAATGAGAAATTTTTCATTATGTTGGTTTGTTTTTTTACTTTTAGTGTTGTTAATTGAGATTTATACATACTATATAATTCATCTGTGACTAACTTTTGTATTGTATCATTATCAAAGTTCATCCATGCTGTTTGAATATTTGTATATATTTCATAGGTTTTATTTTTAAATTCTTCTTCATTGAAATCTGGTAATATTTGTTTTAATTTATTAAAATCATATAAATTTGTTGTTGGCATAGTTGATTGATTTATTAAATCGGGATTTTTTAGTTTATCAACTATTATAATAACAATTACTATTAGAAATATAATTGTCATAAGCATAGAAGATAGAGAAGAATCACCTGAACTTGAACTACTTGATGAACTCCATGAATAATCATAAGAACTTGAAGAACTCCAAGATGATGAGTCACTATCATAGCTTCCATCAAAACCAGAATCTGCTTGAGGATGATATTGTGGTAATAAAATCATTAAAAATGCGAATACAATTAATAATAAATTTCTTATTTTTTCTTTCATATTTTCATCTAATTTTCTAGTGAAGATAAAATCCAATTTTTATCTTCTAAGTTATAGATTGTTCCACAATATGGACATTTTCCATTTAGGTTTACATCGATGGAAGCTCCACAGTTTGGGCATCTATTTACTGTTTGTGATTGTTTGAAATTTATTTTTTTAGTAAATACTAAGTGATTGTTTTTTTGCATTCTTGTTTCCATATTACCACTTTTATAGTTTCCATTGCTATCTATTAGATAGTCTAAATATCTTGATACAATGTTTACTTCTATTATCATTGTATTATTATCAATATGATAATTTAATATATCAGTTTGAGCAACGTTAATTTCATCATACATTTGAATTAAATTTTGTTCATTTAGTTTATTTACTTTTTGTGTCAATTTATCATATAAATCATCTGAAACAAAATGTTTTATGTTTTCAAGTTCTTTGGTAACTATAGCTAGATGAACTTGCACGAAAATATTATTTATGTATGTTATAAATTTACTTTCGGTAAATTCACTATCGTATTTTAGTATTTCATTCATTCGGCTTTTGTTCCACAATTACTACAAAATGGGCCTTTTAGTTGAGCTCCACAGTTTGAACAAAATTTTGTATTTTGATTGTTTTGATTAACGGTGCCCATTACTGTTGCTCCTGCTTGGTTAGACATTGACATTCCCATAAATCCAGTTATTGAGCCATTAGAGTTTTCGGCAGCTTGTGTTAGAGCTTCTGCTGATGCGGATGCCATTAAACCTGATTGCATAGTTGAATCTGAGAATATTTTAGCATCGTCAATTCTTGATACTCTTTTCATTGATTCTTCTGTTAGATTAATATCAGCCATGGCAACATCTGTAATTATTAATCCATATTGCTGTTTCCATGAATCATTTAGGCATACATTCATTTCGTCAGAAATATCGCTTCCATAAAGTCCCATATCACCAAATGATACTTTTTTGTTTCTCATTACATTTGAGATTGCATATGTTACTTTTTCTATGAATTTTGTTTTTAATTGATCACCAACTACTTCTTCGTAGGTAATTGTGTCTTTGGGATTGGTTCCAATTACACTTGCGACTAATTTAGCTGGATCTTGTACTTTAAAAGCATATTCTCCAAAGAATGTAACTTCTAGAATTCCATATTTTTCATCTGTTATTTTTTTTGGTTGGGGACTACCAAATTTGTTTCCGGTTATTACTTTTGTATTAACATAGTATACTCTTTGATCATGTGCGGGCTGAGAACCATATGTGATTCGTCTACCAATTGTTTTGATTGTTTCTCCTATTCCTTTAAAGAATCCACCATCAAATACTGTTGGTTCAGTGCTTTGCTCATATGTGTAGGTTCCTGGTTCAGCTGAGAAGTCAGCTATGGCACCATTATCGATAATCATCATTGCCATTCCTTCTGGAACTACTATTTGACTGCCTTTTGTGATTATTTCATCACTTGGATTTCTATTTCCATCTCCATGTTTCACAAATCCTTTTTGAATTAGTACGTTGTTTTCGATTTGTGGGCAGATAATGTATTCTTTAAATTGATCTCCTAGTCCAGATGATATTGAACTAGCTGTGGCTTTTAATAAACCCATAATTTCACCTTCCTTAGTTTAATAATATAATTTTGCAATAAAAAAGTAAAGACTTATTTAACCTTTACTTTTTCTTTTTTTGATTTGATGTAACCTGTTAATAAAGTTAAACCGCCAAATACAATTAATATGCCTACTAAGATTACAACATCTCTTGTTATTATTGTACTGTCTATATTTACAAATGATTCACGAAGTAATTCTATTGAATAATGCATTGGCATGAATGGATAGATTGCTTGATAGAATGCTGGCTCTGTTTCAACTGGGAATGTTCCACCTGAAGCAGCTAATTGTAATACTAGAAGTACAACTGCTAGAAATTTACCAACATCTTTAAAGTTAATGAATAAGAATAAGATGATTGATAGGAATGATACCGAGATTAATATACAACTTATGTAGTATAAGAATATATTTGTTACGGTAAATCCCATTGCTGATTTTAAGATGAATCCTAAAATTAATGCTTGTAATATACCAATACCATTATAAACTAATAGTCTAAGTGGTCTATTTGTAGTGTTTCTACCTAATAATTTAAATCTTCCATCTGGGTCATAATATAGACCGATTAAAATTAATATTCCACCAATCCATAGTGATAATGACATGAAGTATGGAGCAAAGAACGTACCATATTGATCTACTTTACCATAATCTTTTTCATTTATTTTTACTGAATTTGCAGCATATTCATCTAGTCCATCTAGTTGTTTTAATTCGTTTTCTGTTTCTGTAATTTTATTTGAAACTTGTGTTTTAGCACTATTAACTCCACTATTTAATTGACTAGTACCTGCTTTTAGTGTTGATACTGATGAGTCTAATGTGTTTATTCCACTGCTTATTTTAGCAGAGTTTGTGGCTAGAGTATTTGCTCCTTCTTTTAATTTAGTAATACCACTATATACTGTAGATGATCCGTTTTTAAGTTTTAAAATACTTTCATCTAAGGTGTTTAATCCTTGTGTTAAAGCTGATATGCCTGATAGGTTGTTTGCGAGATTATTGATTCCTGCATCTACGGCAGCTTGACCGTCAAGTAAATTATTTGTTCCTGATTTTAATTTTTGAATTCCTGTTGTTCCTTTATCATCAGCAGTAGTATAGGCTTTGGCAACTTGGCATAAGCTTTCATTTGGAAGTTGACCAGCGTCACACATTGCTGCTAAGGCAGTATATACTTGGTTAGTGTTATCCATAAATGAATTTATTTGTTCTTTGTATTTTTTTTCAGTTAACTCTTTTGTGATTTGATTACTACCTGCTTTTATTTGAGTTACACCATTTTGTAAATTTGTCATACTTTGAGTTACTTGTGGTAATAATGTGTTATGAACGCTATCATATAGTGTATTAATACCATCATCTAATGTTTTATAATTAGTATTTAATGTATTAAGTCCAGATGTTAATTCATTAATACCACCATCAAAGGCTTTATAACTTGTGTTTAGTGTTACTGTACCATTTTTTAATTGATCAGCTCCACTATTTAATTTATCTGTTCCTTCACTGATTGTTGTAAGTCCATTTTCAATTTGTTTTGTTTGTTCTGGGACTTTATTTAAGTTATCAGTTAAAGTATTTACAACTTGTTTTGTTACTTCTGAACGAAGTTGTGCTTGAACTTTTGTCATAGCACTATTAATTATTTGTGAAGCTAGGTAACTTGTTTTCTTGTTTGGTGAATAAGTGATTGTAGCTTCATGACGATCTTGTGTTGAGGCTTTTGTGAATGATTCAGTAAAATCACTAGGTATAGTAATTACTGCATAATATTTTTTATTTAGTAATCCTTTTTCTGCCTTCTTTTTAGATACTACGTCAAATTTAAAGGTTGCAGCATCTGTTAGTTGGTCTATAAGTTCTGTACCTTTACAATCTTTTTCACATTTGTCTTCATTGACTAAAGCTACTGGAATGCCTTCTAAGTTTCCGTATGGATCCCAGAAACCGCCAAGATAGACTATACTATAGATAAGTGGCAAAATCAAAACACCTAATATTACGGCCACTTTCATTATTTTTGTTTTTTTATCTTGCATTTTTTCTCCCCCCTAATTAAATAAACCATATTTTAAGAATTGCATTAAACTATCTGTTACTTCACTTTTATCTATTGGTTTATCCCATTCGAATATTAAGGCAACATATATTTTATAAATTAGAAAAGATGTTAATTCTGTATTACACTGTTTTACGTTTTTTTCTTCAATTGCTTTTTCTAAAAGTTTTTTTATTTCATTGATAATTGTTTCGTTGACTTTATCTACACATTCTTTTGCAACACTAGAAGGTAAGTTTTTTGCTTCTTCATTGAAAAAATGAAGTAGTTTTTCTTCTTTACGATATTCTAGTAAAGTAGATATTATTTTGTGTATTTTTAAATCAAATGATAAATTTTCTTTTTCGATTTGTTCTATAATACTTTTCATTTTAATTAATTCTTCTTTTAGAAAGTATTTTATTAAGTCATCTTTATCTTTGAAGTAAGTATATATTGTTTTTTTTGTAACGTTTGATTTTTTTGCAATTTCGTCCATGGTTACTTTTTTATAACCATATGTTTGAAATAGTTCGCGGGCAGCATTTACAACATCTTCTTTTTTATTCATATATATTTCCCTTTCTAAGTAAACTGGTATACCAATTTGGTATACTCGTATAGTATATGACTTTGTTCTTTATTTGTCAACATTTTTCGATAATTTTTATGTGTTTTTTATAATTTTTTACTAATTCTGTGACAAATATGGAGGGATTATCTTTTTTTACAAGTAAAATTACGTTTGTTTTTGTTCTTGTTAGGGCGACATAGAATAGTCTTCTTTCTTCTGCATATGGAAATTTATCTATGTTTGAAGTTACATACATTAAATATTCACTTGGTATTATTTTACTGGGAAAGCCATCTATTTTATTTTCTAGGTTTAGTAATATTATTTGATTTTGTTCTAATCCTTTGGAGGAATGTATTGTCATGAATTTCATGTTTTTTGGTATGTATGGTAGGTTATTTATATCTTTGTTGTTTCGTCCTAATATGTATGCCTTCCCTTTTATGTTTTTTGTTATTTCATTCCATATTTCATTTATGTTTTTATAGTAATATATAATGATTGGTTTCGGCAGATTTTTATTTGATTTTACTTTCTTTTTTATTTGATATGGGTTTTGTTTTATAAATTTTGAAGATACTTTTAATAGTTCGTTTGAATTTCTATATGAATATTTTAGTTTTATTATTTTTGCTTTTTTGAAGTATTTTTTAAAGTTTGTGAATATTTCTAGGTTACTTCCAGTGAACTGATATATTGATTGCCAGTCATCGCCTACGGCTATTAGTTTGGCATTTGTTTTATTTTGAATTTCTTTTATTAGTTCGCATTTGTTTAATGATGTGTCTTGATATTCGTCAATTATTATATATTTATATGGATATATTTCTTCTTTTTTCACTATTTTTGTGGCATGGTTTATCATGTCGTGGAAATCAATTTGGTGTGATGATGATAAATAATCATTGTAATGGATATATATTTTTTTTACTAACTTTAGAAATTCTTTATGTCTTTTTTGTTTTCTATAGTTGTTTTGTTTTTTATTTATATCTTGAAATTGTTGAAAGTTTTTTATTGTATAATTATTACTTTTGAATAAATTTATGAATGTTATAATGGTGTTTATTATGTATTTTTTATAGATTGTTTGTTTTAGTATGTTATTTTTTAATATTTTGCTTTCACCTTTTCCAAATTCTATAAATGGTGCATTTATTAATATACTTAAGTTGTTATATGAGTCAATGTGACTTTCGACGATGTTTTTTAATACGTCTTCTTTTACTATGTTTTTTTTTGATGCTTTTTTGATTATTTTATTTCCAAGGCTATGAAATGTTTGAACATCTATGTTGATGTTTTCTAATTTTAATTTTTCTTTTAGATTTAATGATGCGGCTTTTGTGAAACTTATGCATAATATTTCTTCTGGTTTTATATTATTATCTATTAAATAGATTATTTTTTGAATTATTGTGAATGTTTTACCACTTCCGGCTGGAGCTATTACAAGTAGGTTTTTTGATTTGTTTTTTATTATTTTTTTTTGATATTTATCTAATTTTATTGTTTCCATTTGAACACCTCTATAATAAAGATACAAGATTTATTTATGTTTTCCTTTTATTTTTTAAATAATTTTCTAAAAGCAGTTGACTTTTCTTTGCTTTTTGTGATATATTTAATGAGTAGTTTGGCAATGGGGAATTAGCTCAGTTGGCTAGAGCACCTGCTTTGCACGCAGGGGGTCAGGAGTTCGAGTCTCCTATTCTCCACCATTTTGATTATTAACCGTTTGTAACGGTTTTTTGTTTATAATTTTGTTTTGGAGGATGTTTATGAAAAATAAGTGTTTATTATTGATTGTTTCCTGTTTATTATTATCTGGTTGTGGAAAAAAAACCTTAACGTGCAGTTTAACTAAAGATATTGAAAGTGGTAAAAGTAAGGAAAAGCAAGTATTTGTTTTTAACAATAATAAAATAAGTAGTATTGATACTACTTTAAGTGTTTTACTTGATGACGAATATAAGAATTATTCCAGTGTAATGGTTAAAAAGATTAAAAAAGAATTTAAAATTTATAATGATCATAAAGGACTTAGTGTTGAGATTAGTGAAAATGATAATACTATAAAAGCTAGTGTTAAAGCCGATTATAGTAAGATGAATAGTTCTTCTAAGAAGGTAATTGGTTTTGATGAAAAGATGTCTTATGATGACATTAAAAACAAAATGAAAAAAGAAAAATATACGTGTAAATGATAAGAACTACCAAATGGTAGTTCTTTTAATTATGAAATGTCTTTATTTGTTTTGCAAGCTTTAGTGTTACATTTAAACCTACAATATGAATATTATCATATTTATCAATGTTTTCTATGACATTTTCATCTACTCCCTTAGGATTTAAAAGTAATCTATCAATATTTTTATAAACTTTCCTTCTTTAATTTGTCTTATTATATGATACTTTAATTTCTTTTTCAATAATTTTCTAGTTGTCATTTGATAGTCATTTTTATCATTTCAGTATTTATTTTACGATAATATTACCATTTATTGTTTTTATCATTACTTATTTGTGTTTTTTACATTTAATTTAAAAATCTTAACAACTTCCAAATATGCAATATAACTGTCCAAAAAAGGTAATTAGATTAATAAAAAATTCATTGAAAATTCTTATTTTTAAAATCTTTTCAATGAATATTTTGTAATATGTTTCATTTTTTTAAAATTTAATTTAAACAATATAATATTATAAATATTTTTTAATCTTATCAAATTCCTTTGAATTATCTAATCCAGTTTTTTCTAGTTGTTCAAATAATTTCTTTTGTTCTCTAGATAATTTTTTAGGTGTTATTACATTTAAAATTAAATACATATCCCCCTTACGACCATTATTTACATCGCTAACACCTTTTCCTTTAATACGTAATTTTTCATTTGTTTCACTTCCGGCTGGTATTGTAGCTTTTACAGGTCCATATAATGTTGGAACATCTTTTTTACAACCTAATGTTGCTTCAGTTATAGTTATTGGAAGTTCTAGATATATATCATTTTCTTGTCTAATAAATATGGGGTGGTCTTTAACATAAAATTCTAAATATATATCTCCATTTGGTCCTCCATTAGTTCCTGCTTCACCTTTACCAGCAATTCTTAATTGATTTCCATTATCAACTCCAGCTGGTACAGTTACTTCTATATCTTTATTTCTACGAACTTTTCCAGTTCCTCTACATGTTTTACATGTATCTTCAAATACTTCACCTTTTCCGCCACATTTATTACATGTTGTTTTTGTCATAAAAGAACCAAATAATGTGGATTGTTGAGCTGTTACAGTTCCGCTACCATGGCATTTATCACACGTTTTTGAACCATGACCACCTTTTCCATCACAATCAACACATGTCTCATTTAAAGTTAAATTGATTGTTTTTTTACATCCAAATACGGCTTCATCAAAATCTAGATTAACTCTTATTACAGTATCTTTTCCTTTTTGTTTTCGAGAGTCTCTATTTGAATAACCACCAAATCCTGATGAAAATCCTCCACCAAACATATTGCTTATAATATCATCTAAATTAATATCTCCAAAGTCAAATCCAGAGAATCCATATCCACCAGAGCTTGCACCATTTTGACTAAAAGCAGCATGTCCAAATTGATCATATTGTTTTCTTTTATTTTCATCTGATAATACTTCATAAGCTTCTTGAGCCTCTTTAAATTTTTCAGCAGCATTTGGCTCTTTACTTACATCCGGATGATATTTTTTAGCAAGTTTTCTAAATGCACTTTTTATCTCAGCACTACTCGCATCTTTAGAAACGCCTAATATTTCATAATAATCTTTTTTATCCATCTAATCACCTACTTCGATAAATTTCTTTAAATTCGTTTATTAAATCTTTAAAACTATCCATTGCTGTTTGAATAACCTTTGGATCATTCATATCAACACCTGCGACTTTAAGTTCATCTATTGGATCCATACTACCACCTAATGATAAGAATTTTAAATATTGTTTTTTCATATTTTCATTTCCTTCAAGTATATTTGTTGCAATATAGTTTGCGGCAGCTAATCCAGTTGCATACTGATACACGTAAAAATTATAATAGAAGTGTGGTATTTTTTCCCATTCATATCTTATCTCTTCATCACATATCATATTTTTTCCTGAATATTTTTTATAAAGTTCATAGTAATTATTTGATATAAACTCACTTGTTAATACATCTCCTGCTTCCTGTTTTTTATGCATTAAATCCTCAAACTCAGCAAACATTGTTTGCCTAACTATAGAACCTTTAAATAATTCCATTAAACTATCTATAATAGCCAATTTTTCATTTTTATCAGTTGCATTTTTAATCAAATAATGTGCGAGAAGTATTTCATTTACCTGTGATGCGACTTCAGCTACAAATATTTTATATTGATGATATATGTATGGATTTGATTTATTGGAATAATATGAGTGCATTGAATGACCTAATTCATGAGCAAGTGTTGATACATCTTCATATTTACCATTAAAATTTAATAATAAGTATGGATTTGATGTATAACATCCCCAGGAGTATGCTCCACCTTTTTTACCTTTATTTGGACACACATCTATCCATCTTTCATCAAAAGCTTTTGATAAATCATTTATATATTTATCACCTAAAACTGATAATGCCTTAATCACTATTTCTTTTGCTTCTTTAAATGTATATTCTTTAGAACAAGATGGAACTAAATCACTATATATATCATATATATGAATTTCATCCAATCCCATTACTTCTTTTTTTAGTTTATAATATTCATCCATAATATCAAGATTTTCATGTAAAACCTTTATTAAATTATCATATACATTTTCACTTATATTATCATTAAATAATGCGGCACTGCGAGCTGATGAAAAATTTCTTTTATGTGCTAAAACATTATCTGTATTTATATTTGCACTAAAAGTTGAAGCAAAAGTATTTTGCAAATTTTCATATGATTTATATAATGTATAAAAAGCATTTTTTCTAACATTTCTATCTTTATCTGTTATATATTTTGAAAAATTTGTATTAGTAAGCTCTACTTCCATACCAGATGAATCTTTAATTATTCCAAATTTCATATCAGCATTTCTTAAATAACTTGCAGTTTGTTCTGGATTAGATAAACTATTAGATAAAGAAGATATAATTTCTTCCTCTTTATCTGATAAAACATGTGACTTTTGTTTTAATATATTTTCTATTTCGTATCTATATAATTTTAATTTTTCCTCTTTTTCTTCAAATCTTTCAAAATCTTTTTTATCTAATTTTAACAGTTCAGGAAGTACAAATGAATTATTTGCAGTTACTTCCGTTAACACTTTTTCTATTTTTCCTTTTAAACTTTGATACTCATACCTAGTTGTATCTTCATCAAATTTTAATGCAGCATACATATAAAGTGCATCTGCTTTTTTAGAAAATTCTTCATCAAATTCAAAAAATTTTAATATATTTTCACTTGTATTTAATTTACCTTTAAAATCTAAATATTCATCCTTTTTTAAATTTATATATTCAAAATCTTTATTCCAATCTTCCTTTGAGTTATATATTTTAGTTAAATCCCACTTCATATCATTTTCAATTTCATCACGTGTTTTTTCTGTTATTACCATATACTCTCCTTTAGATAGTTTTTAATAAAGAGAGTTCTAGTCTCCTAGAACTTCTATTTTTCTTCGTATTCAGCGTCTTTTACACCGTCATTACTTTCTTCTTTATTTTCACTTTGAGCTTTTTTAGCTGCTTCTTCATAAACCTTAGCACCTAGTTCCATAGCTTTTTCTTGAAGTTTATCTTTTTTAGCTTTAATATCTTCTACATCTTCCTTCTTCAAAGCTTCTTCTAAGTCTTTAATTAAATCTTCAGCTTCCTTTTTATCTTTTTCATCAACTTTATCACCTAAATCTTTAATTGATTTTTGTGTAGCAAAGATTAATTGTTCAGCCTCATTTTTAGTATCTGCTTGTTCTTTGCGTTTTTCATCAGCTTGTTTATTAGCTTCAGCTTCTTTAACCATTTTATCAATTTCATCATCTGATAAGTTTGTTGAAGATGTAATTGTAATAGATTGTTCCTTATTTGTTCCTAAATCTTTTGCTTTTACATTTACAATACCATTAGCATCAATATCAAATGTTACTTCAATTTGTGGTACTCCTCTTGGAGCAGCTGGAATATTAGTTAATTGGAAATTACCTAATGTTTTATTATCAGCAGCCATTGGTCTTTCACCTTGTAAAATATGGATATCTACGGCTGGTTGATTATCAGCAGCTGTTGAAAATACTTGTGATTTACTTGTAGGTATTGTTGTATTTCTTGGAATTAATACTGTACATACTCCTCCTAATGTTTCAATACCTAATGAAAGTGGTGTTACATCTAGTAATACGATATCATTAACATCTCCTGTTAATACGCCACCTTGAATACTTGCTCCCATAGCAACAACTTCATCTGGGTTAACTCCTTTAGATGCTTCTTGTCCTAACTCTTCTTTAATTATTTCTGGAATTTTAGGCATTCTAGTTGAACCACCAACTAATAATACTTTATCAATATCTTTTTTAGTTAATTTAGCATCTTTCAAAGCTTTTCTAACAGGTTCCAATGTTGATTCTGTTAAATCTCTTGTTAAATCTTCGAATTTTGCTCTTGTTAAACTTATTTCTAAATGAACTGGTCCATCTGAACCTTGTGAAATAAATGGTAATGAAATATTTGTTGTTGTCATACCACTTAAATCTTTCTTAGCTTTTTCAGCAGCATCTTTTAATCTTTGCATTGCCATTTTATCTTTTGATAAATCAATACTATTTGACTTTTTAAATTCAGCTACTAGATAATCAATAATTTTTTGATCATAATCATCTCCACCTAAATGATTATTACCACTTGTAGATTTTACTTCGAATACACCATCACCTATTTCAAGAATAGATACATCGAATGTTCCTCCACCTAAGTCATAAACTAAAATTGTTTGAGTTTTTTCTTGCTTATCAACACCGTAAGCTAAAGCAGCTGCAGTTGGTTCATTAATAATTCTTTCTACTTCTAATCCTGCAATTTTACCAGCGTTTTTAGTTGCTTGTCTTTGAGCATCATTGAAATAAGCTGGTACTGTAATAACAGCCTTATCAACTTTTTCGCCTAAATAAGCCTCAGCTGTTTTCTTTAAATCACTTAAAATCATTGCACTAATTTCTTCTGGCGAATATTCTTTACCATTAGCTTTTACCTTTTTATTTGTTCCCATTAATCTTTTGATTGAAGCTACTGTATCTGGATTTGTTACCATTTGGTTTTTAGCAGCTTGTCCTACAATAATTTCTCCATTTTTAAATGCAACTACTGAAGGAGTAGTTCTTGAACCTTCTGGATTTGCAATTACTTTTGGTTCCCCCGCTTCTAGTGTGGCAACACAACTATTTGTTGTTCCTAAATCTATACCTATAATTTTACTCATATTTATCACCTTTCCTTTATTCACTTACTTTGACCATAGCTGGTCTTATTACTTTTCCTTTTAAAATATAGCCTTTTTGCATAACATCGATTACAATACCTGGCTCTATTCCTTCTATTTTTTCAGTTAAAACTGCTTGATGAAATTTTGGATCAAATGGTTTTTTCACATCATCAATAGCCTTAACATCATATTTTTCTAATACTTCTATTAAATGACAATATATCATTTTAAATCCAGCTAAGAATTTTGAAAGTTCATCATCTAAATTATCATCGTCTAAATTAATAGCCCTTTCAAAATTATCAATTGAAGGAAGTATGTCTTTAACAATGTCTTCATTTGAAAACTCAAGCATTTTACTAACTTCTTCGTCTTTTCTTTTACGGTAATTTATATTGTCCGCTTTAGCTTTTAAAACTTCTTCTTCTAAAACTTTTATTTTTTTCAAATTTTCTTCTAAAGCTTTTTCATATTCATGACATTTATGATGTTTTTCATGTTTGTGCTCATCATGATGTTTATCACATTTTTCTTCATGATGCTTATCACATTTTTCTTCATGATGCTTATCATGTTTTTTTTCATAATGTTTATCATGTTTTTCTTTTTTTAATTCTTTTTCTTCTTTATCTTTTTTATTTTCCATTTTATCACCTGCCTATGTTTTCTTTAATGTAATTAAGCAATGCTTCAGCTCTTCCATATTCCATTCTTTTTGGACCAATTAAAGCAATAGTTCCCTCAACACCATCTTTATCATAATATGTTTTAATTACAGAAATATCATCATCAATCATATTTTCGCTACCAATATATACCTTAACTTCATCATTGTCAGCTTTTATATTTTTAATAATTTCCTTGTCTTCAAACTTATTTAATAAATTTCTTATTTTAGTTGCATCATCAAATTCAGGTTCCATAAGTAGATTATTTGTTCCACTTACTTTAATATTTGGTTTGCTAGCAAAATCACTAAAAGCATTATAAAATGCATTATATAAAGCATCATGCTGTTTAACATATCTTGATATTAATGGTTTTACTTCAAATTCCAAAACACTACTTACCTCGTTTAATGAAACACCAACTATCAATTTGCTTATGATATCGATTGTTTGCTTAATCTCAGCTTTACTAACGTTTTCTTCAATTACAACATTGCGATTTTCTACATGTCCTTTATCAGTGATAACAATAGCAATCATTTTATTATCATTTATTGGTACTACTTCTACTTTTGCAATTTTATTATCATCAGAAGATTTACCTAATACAACAGCTGTATAATTAGTTAACTCTGAAACTATTTCCATACTTTTTGTAATTGCATCTGTTAGTACTAATGAGTTGTTTGAAAATATTTGTCTTAATTTAATCATATCTTCTCCAGTTAATTCCTTAGGAACCATAATATTATCTACATAATATCTATATCCAGCGTCACTAGGAATTCTTCCTGATGAAATATGCGTTTTTTGAATTAAGTTTAATTGTTCTAATGCAGCCATTTCATTACGCACAGTAGCACTTGAACATTTCATTTTTTTACACAGTGCTTTTGAACTAACAGGGCTTGCTGTTTTTATATAATTTTCTACAATTAATTTTAACAGTTCTTCCTGTCTTTTTGAAAGCATATCATCACCTCTTTGGCACTCATATTTTCCGATTGCTACTTCATTATAGCATTTTCTTTTAGCACTGTCAACTAGTGCGTGCTAAAAAGATAAAAATAGTCATTGTTCATCAAAAAACCAGAATTTTTTCTGGCTTCATCGTTTTAAATTTTATGAGTATAATTAGAGACTGAGCCATCTTTTTCAGACTCTTCTTCCACAACAACTTTATCAAGAATATTAAGTAACCTATTTTGATTTGCTATTAGTCTTTCAACTTTATTATGGAGATCTTCCAATATTAATTCACTTTTTAAATCTATTTTATAATCGTTTTGATTACGCATACTATCTTTTTTTGAAGCTCTATTTTGACTCATCATTATAATAGGAGCTTGTAAAGCAGATAAACATGACAATACTAAATTTAATAAAATAAACGGATATGGATCTATTTGCTTATCTTTTAAAATAATTGTATTAATAACAACCCAAGAAACTAAAAATATTATAAATAGTATTATAAATGTCCAACTACCAGCTATCTCTGATAACCTGTCTGCCATTTTTTCTCCAAACGTTATTTTTTTTGCTTCTTCTTTATCTACATCTACCGCTATTGAACTATCTGCAAGCATATCTATAATGTCATCTTTATCTTGCTTATCTAAATTTTGTTGTAATATCATTTGTACAATTTGTCTTTTATTTTTTTTTGACATGATTTCACCTTCCTATATTTGTATCACTTTTACTATATCAGTTTTTTTGTTGTTTGTTAAGGTTTTGGATATAAAAAACGAGTCTATTTAATTAGACTCGTTATTTTCATCTGGGGCGGAATATCGGAATCGAACCGATGCATAATGGAACCACAATCCACCGTGTTAACCACTTCACCAATTCCGCCATTTGAAAGACAAGTATATTTTATCAATTTTTTTTGCTTTTTTCAATAGTTTTTTTAATTTTATTATATGAAGGCTGTGTTAAACTAATTTCCTTTTTGAAAAACTAGCTTATTGAATTTTAAAAGAAAACTATAAAACGTCATTTGCAACTGTATTTCAGGAATGTTTTGACTTTCTTCAATACATTGAATATATGTCATTATTATATTTTCTCATTTGCATCACTGTCCTAAATTAATAGTTATTTAGCATAAAAAAATTAAAAAAGCGAGATACTATTTAACTATTGTTTAGGATAGCCGTATCTCGCTATAAGTATTATAACTCATTTTATTAAATTTGTGTTATTTTTTCATATAATGACTGAGTAGTGACGTTTATGCACTTTTTATTTGGGTTAATGTTTTGTTAAAACAATTATTTGGATTTACATAATTATTATTAATGGACATTTCAAATAGAACATGTTTACCTAAATTTTTATCTAGGCTGGATTCACCAGCTTTTCCAATTACCGTTCCTTGTCCTACTATATCGCCTTCTTTTACTGTTGTTTCACTTAGACTTTTATAGGTTGATATTACATTTGTATCATGTTCAATTGTGATTATTTTTCCCATTAATTTGTCTTCTTTTACGCTTGTTACTTTTCCTTCTAGTATGCTTACAACGTCAAAGGTATTGTTAGTTCCACCATATGCTATTCCGCTGTTTTGAATGTATGTTGTATCATAGTTTATTATTGAGTTTTCTTGTTCTTTTTCTTTTGCTTTATAATCATAATATGTTGATATTTCTTTTACTGATGTGTCAGTGTAAGGTTTAATTATTACGTTTTCTGTACTTACTACTGATTCTACTGGTGTATTAAATAGTTTTGATACATATACATGTTCTTCTTTTTCATTATTTTGTTTTAATGTTTTGTTATTGCTTGTGTAATATATTCCTCCTAATAGTAAAGCACTCATACTAAAGGTTAATCCATATAGTACTGGTTTTGATAATTTTTTTTCCATATTTTCACCTCTACTATAATTTTGGATTGTTTTGTTTTTTTTATACTATGTTTTTTTTATTTCTGTGTTTTGGTAATAATATTTTAATATTTGATCATATTTATATCCTTCTTTGGCCATTCCGTTTGCTCCGTATTGGCTCATTCCAACACCATGGCCAAATCCTTTTGTTGTTATTGTTATGTTCTCTTCATTTTGAGTTATATCAAAGTAGTTTGAACGAAGGCTTAGTTTTTGAGCTAATTGTCTACCATTTATTGTTTGTCCGTTTATGTTTAGTTTTTTTGTTCTTCCAGTTGTTGTTTTTTCTATATTTGTTATTGTTATTGTTTGATTATATGGTAATGATAGTTTATTATAAAAATCATTTAAAGTTAATTTATATGTATCTTGATATGATGGAGATTCTTCATCCCATTTGCTTGATACACTTCTTAGATACGGAACTTTTGATGAAAATATTTCTTCACTGTTTTCGGTTACACCAGTACTTGTTGAGAAAAACATGGCATTTACTACTTGGTTATTATATGTTAGTATTTGGTTTTCTGTTTCGGTTACTGCTTTTTTTATTTTATTTATTTTTTCGGGATATTCTTCTTTCCATATTTGTTTTAGCTGGTTTTCTGTTTTATATACTTGGTTTGTTGTTGTGTTGGTAACATCATAGTCTTTTGTTTTATTTCCATTCATTTGATATGTTGCGTAGCTTCTTGAAGCAACTGCTTGGGCTTTTAGGGCTTCTAATTCAAAGGTTGTTGGCATTTCACTTGCGACGACTCCTTTTATGTAGTCTTCAAATGGTATTTCTGTGATTTGGCCTGTTTTTTCGTCTAATACTCTTATTATATTATTTGTTATATATTTAAATTTTATGTTATCTTTTTTTGTAAATGTTTTAGCAAATAAAAAAGGTATTATACTAATCATTATGGTTATTATAATAAACTTTTTCATATTTTAGTTCCTTTCTAAATGAATTTTGTGTTTACGAAAAAATCATATAAAAAATTTACTACTAAATACGATAAAGCCATACTAATGATTAAATATAATACTCTTGATGAATAATATCTGTTTTTTTTAAATATGCCTGAAATATTTAGACTTTCTAAAGACCATATGGTGATTATCACCATTACTATATATATAAGACCTTTTAGTTGCATTAGTTTTTGTAGTTATCTAACATTTCGATGCGTTTTTTATGACGTTCTTGATTACTAAAAGGTGTTTTTAAAAACACATCTGTAATATCTTTGGCCCTGAATAATGGCATATTTCCATTTATAGCAATGATGTTTGCATCGTTATCTTGTCTTGTGTATTTTGTTTCTTTTATGTTGTTTACTTTTGCACATCTTACTTTGTCTATTTTGTTGCAGGCTATGCTTATTCCAATTCCACTACCACATATGGCAATTCCTTTTTCTACTAGTCCATCTCTTACTGCTTTGCCTAGTTTAAATCCATATTCTGGATAATCGTGTGAATTTTTATCATCACATCCATAGTCGATAACAGTATATCCTATTTTATTTAAATATTTTGTAAGTTTTTGTTTTAGTTTGAATCCTCTGTGGTCGCTTGCAAGTCCTATTTTTTTTATTGGAACGTTCATTTGTACAATTGTTTTTTCTTGATAATTATTGTTTACTATTTCATTTAATGAAGTTTCTTTTTCCATTATTTTGCCTCCTTTAATTCATTATAGCATCTTTTTGTGAAATTTTTTAGAAAAGAGTTAATATTAAAAGCAAAAGGGTTTGATACTTTGATTTTTTTACTGTGAATGTTTTGTAAGATTAAAAAACGAGTTTTTCCTTTATTTATAGGTTGTATTATAAATAGTGTTGGTGAGTGTAAATCACTACACTGTTTTTATTAAA
>CAVKUP010000006.1:0-41896 GCA_963659735.1 bacterium | reverse complement strand
TTATTTATAAGGGTTTGTAAGAGTTTTTATGTTCTACAACTGTCAAACTTAAGATATTATATCATTTATATCTTTCATTTAACAATCTCAAACTTAATGCCTAATATTTTGAATTTATTTTGCTCTTCGTTTGAATATATGTTATTGAAGATATCTATCAACTCTTCCTTTGTAACACCTTTATCTAATAATAATTCTATTTTATAATCATTTATCAAATTTTCTATAGTTTCATAATTTAATAAAGCTACAACTCTTACCATTAATTTTTCTTTTGTATCTAAATTTTCAAACTCAATATAATCTCCTATACAAATCAATTTTCTTTTTTCATCATTCAAACGTATTTCTATTCTCTTAGTTCCATTTTTAATATAATCAAAATTTTCATTATATAGACTCATATTAACAATTTTAGGTTGAGGTTGATATTCAATGTGTATTGCATGAATACCATTTTTTTTGATTCCATCTTTATAACCTGTAAATCCATTAATAGAATCAATACCTTTATTAATATCATTTGTTGAAGATAAAGTAAACCTTGTCCCTTCCATTTCTAATAATTTCAAAGAATTTTCATACCAAACGTTCTCTTTTACTAAGCATTTAATCTTTTCTAACCTATCATTTGCAAATTCTAAAATGTCTCCCTTTTTGATGTCTTTATAATTTATTTTATTTTTATCCGTAGTTACCCTAATTTCTATTTTTTTAGTACCAGCTTTAATTGCATCGAAAGCTCTATTATTTAAATTCAATTTATATTCCACTTTTTCACTACCTTTTTATTTTTATTGACTGTTCTAGTTTTCTAGTTAACTCTGGATATCTATCGTCATATGCATAAGATTGAGGCGGTGTAAATCCGTACTCTTCCTTTAGGGTTTTTAATGATATACTATTTTCTAATTCATAGATATCTTTTATCTTGTAAGCATATTTGGCTTTTTTCCCATTATTAAATTCTAAATTTCCATCACCTTTTGCCATTATTTGATTAGGATATTCAATAATTTTTTCGATTTTTAACAAATATCTTAATTCACTTTTAGGAGAGGTTGTATAAACATATAGAGTATTAAACTCTCTTTTAGGTATATAATTTCTAAATTCATGATTCTTAATTTTATTAATTATTTTTCCTACTGCAGTTGTATTTATACTAACATATATTGCTTTACTCATACTTATTAAACTCCTTTATAAAATAGTAAATACTATAATGCCTAAATAACATATACGGATTATTTATCCATTCCATAATAATATTAAATAAAATATCCAATCCTTTCAAACCATACTTCTCTTTTAAAAATGTATAGTTTATAAAAGCATTTGGAATATCAGAATAAGCATCTTTCTTTACATACAATGATTTTGACATTTTAGCGCCTGACCAATCCAATACTAGTGGTGCATAAAAAATCATAGACATATTGTAAACATCTACTCCTAAATATGAAGCTAATTTATACCTCATTTCTTCCTGGTAGAATCCCACATAATCACTTCCTGTAACTCTCAATATTTGATAATCATATTTATCACTATTATTAACAGTAGTATAATAAATACCTCTAATTAAATTTCTTAATGGTGAATTATATTCAAATTTTGATGTATCTTTAATTATATCCACAGTATATTCACCATGATTCGGGCAATAGAAAATAATGTTATTATCTGTATATTTAATTTTAATACTATTTTTATCAGTTAATCCACATTTTGGACAAGACATTCTTATTCTTAGATTATTGTGCTTTGGATCAAGTCTTTTACAAATATAATCTTTATTTTTAATTATTTCTTTAACTATATAACCTATTTCTTCTTGATTATTAAATTCATTTTGATATCTTATTTCATATTCAATTCCAGTTATGGCTTTATAATGTTCTAATATTTCAATATATTCTTTCATATATTTATAAACTTTACCAGTTGTTTTTAAATTCTTTTGATATTTAATGCCATCAATAATAGTTTCTTCACCTGGTGCCGTTTCTATAACCTCATACAAGATTATGACTTTTTTATTTGAATCTACTTCAATTATTTTTTTCGCCAAACCAAATGATAATGCAATTGTTTCTAAAGTACCAAAATGAGGACTTGAATTTGGTTGAGCACCAACACTTATTTTTATTATATTTTTTGTTAAATTCATTAATAAATATGGAATTATTTCCTTTTCAAACATATATGATGCCCCACCTAATGGGTTATAAACTACACCATCTTTCTTATTTATTATATCATGGTTTTGATTAATTTTAATGACTTTGCAATTCAAAATAATTATTTTTCATTTAAATTCAATAATAGTTTTTATAGTTTCTGAATTTATTTGTTTTTCAAATAATTCCGTTGCTTCTTTTCTACTTTCTTTAGAACTAGATATATAATAATTTTCTGTTGTTTCTATTCTAGAATGTCCTAGTATCTCAGCAACATCTTTTATTTATACTCCACTTCTTAACGTTTTTGTTGCAAAACTACCCCTCAAATCATAGAATCTACAATTTTCTATTTTTAATTCTTCTCTAATAACTTTAAAAGGATATCTTATTACATCAGTTCCAGTAAAGATACCATCTTTACCTACAAATACTAAATTAATATCTTTTCTATTCTTTGATTTATGTTTAATTTCTATTATTCTAAATTCTATTACCTTTCCATATCTATTTTTTACTGATTCTAAATAATATTTGTGATACTTTGATTTATATTTTTTTTATTATCATCTTGATATTTTTTATAATTTATTAACACTTTTAACAGAGTATCACAAATATAAACTTCTCTCACACTACTTTCTGTTTTTGTAGTTCCCAAAACCCATTTTCCCTTTTCATCCTTAACTTTAGAAAATAAATTTTTATATATTTTAATTTTTCTTTCTTTTAAATCAATATCATCCCAGCTTAATTCAAAAACTTCACCTGTTCTCATTCCAGTAAAGCAAGCTAATAGAAATGAGCAAATAAAAGTTTTATTTTTCTTAAATCTAGTTAAAATTTTTTCTATTTCTTCTGTGGAATAAATATGCTTTATTCCGTTTTTTTTACTACCGATGATTGCATTCTAGATATACTTATAGAAGCAGCTGGATCTTTTTCTTTTTCATCATATTTTGGTATTTTAACTTTTAATGATGGATCAGATTTTATAAAATGTACTATATCAGTTGCATACCTAAATGCTGACTTTAATATTTTAATAAAGTTTTTTAAATAATTCTTTGATGCTCCGTGTTTAACATAAACATCATTAATAAATTCTTGTAAAGTTGCTGTTGTAATTTGTGATAATCTATAAAAACCTAATCTAGGTTTAATATGATTTTTTATAATATTTTTATATGCCTGTATTGTATTATACCTCAAATTAACCTCACAATAAGTTTTCATCCAATAATCTAAATAATCAGCAAATGACATTGTAGATGGTTTGAAAGAATGACCAACATTTGAATATTCGTTATACGCTTTCATACCTGCTTCATAAGCTTCTTGTTTTGTCTTAAATCCAGACTTATTAATATACTTTCTTGTTCCACCTTGTGGAGCAATTTCAAACCTATATTGGAATAGGTTTCCTCTTTTTGTCACATGTACCTGTGCCATAAATCCTCCTTCTAAAAATCTTTAGAAAAGAGAATAAAAACTAGCTTAACGCTAGTTTCTATTAATGTGCACATATATTTTTCCCTTATAATATGGGGATTTTTTTAATTTGTGCACATAATTTTTGGTATCATGTGCACAAAATGTGCACAAATGGCGTCATGTGCACAATTTTTTGCCTTTTTTTGACTATTGTCAAACTCACAAACCCTTATAAAACAAGCTATTTACCACAACATTGTTTATATTTCTTGCCGCTGCCACAAGGACACATTTCATTACGGCCCACTTTTTTAACTCTTTTAGGAGTCTGTTTTTTTACCTTACCCTTATCTTCATTAGGAGTACCTTGAATTACTTGCTCTCTTTCAACATTTTGTCTAATTTCAGCATTTAATAAATATCTACTAATATCCTGATCAATAACAGCAAGTAAATTATCAAACATTTCATATCCTTCAGCAGTATAAGCTTGAAGCGGATTTTCTTGAGCATATTGTCTTAAATAAATACCTTCTCTAAGTAAACTCATCGCATTAATATGATCCATCCAATGATTATCAATTACCCTTAAAGAAATAGCTTTCTCAAACTCATTTTTAAGTTCATCAGGAAACTCTGCAATCTTAGCTTCATACTCCTCAGCAACATGTTCATATATTGTTTCAATTAAATCATCTGGAGAAAGTTTTTCCAACTCATCAATAGTTAAATCATCCTTAAGTAAATTTTCATTTACGCCTTCTAAAATTTCACTAACATCTAAACCAGTTAAAACATTGCTATCAATCAAATGACTATTAACAATATTAGAAATATGATTTTTAAAATGACTTAAAGTAATACTGTGAATTGAATCACTATCTAAAATTTGATTACGTCTTCCATATATAATCATTCTTTGATTATTAATAACATCATCATACTCTAATAAATGCTTACGCATATCAAAATTGTTACCCTCAACACGCTTTTGAGCAGATTCAATAGAGCGAGATAATGCCTTACTTCTAATAGAAAGTTCACCATCAAATCCAACCTTTTGAAGTAATGCCTTAGCACTATCAGTACCAAATCTAACCATCAAATCATCTTCAAAAGAAACACAAAATTGAGTCATACCAGGATCACCTTGACGACCAGAACGTCCTCTTAACTGATTATCAATACGTCTAGATTCGTGTCTTTCACTGCCTAAAACACACAAACCGCCAAGTTCTCTAACACCAGCACCTAATTTAATATCAGTACCACGACCAGCCATATTAGTAGCAATAGTTACAGCGCCTTTTTCACCAGCCTTAGCAATAATCTCAGCTTCTCTAGCATTATTCTTAGCATTCAAAACCTCATGAGGAATTTTCTCCTTCTTAAGCATATTACTTAACTTCTCACTATTTTCAACAGCTACAGTACCAACCAAAACAGGTTGTCCTTTAGCATGTCTTTCCTTAATTTCATTAACTATAGCTCTATATTTACCCTCAGCAGTCGCAAAAATCAAATCACTATAATCTTGACGAACAACAGGCTTATTAGTAGGAATTTGAATAACATACATGTTATAAATATCTCTAAATTCTTCCTCTTCTGTTTTAGCAGTACCAGTCATACCAGCTAATTTTTTATACATTCTAAACAAATTTTGGAATGTAATAGTAGCTAAAGTCTTAGTTTCCTCATTAATTTGAACACCTTCCTTAGCCTCAATAGCTTGATGTAACCCTTCAGAAAAATTCCTTCCAGGCATCAAACGACCAGTAAATTGATCAACAATAACAATCTTACCATCTTGAATAACATAATCAAAATCCTTCTTCATACTATAATTAGCATGTAAAGCTTGATTAATAAAATGAACTAAAGTAGCATGTTCAATATCATATAAATTCTTAATATTAAAATGTTTTTCCGCTTTTTTAATACCCTCAGCATCTAAAGAAGTTGCCTTGGTTTTCTCATCATATATATATCCATTATCTTCCTTCAAAGTCTTAACAAACTTATCAGCTTGAACATATAAATTAGCAGATTGCATTCTACCACCAGAAATAATCAAAGGAGTTCTAGCCTCATCAATCAAAACAGAGTCAACCTCATCAATAATAACAAAATTCAATGGTCTTTGTACCCTATCTTCAGTTTTAACAACCATATTATCCCTTAAATAATCAAACCCAATTTCATTATTTGTAGAATACATAATATCACAATTATATACTTTTCTCTTTTCCTCTGGTGTATATTCACGGTAATTAATACCAACAGTCAAACCTAAAAATTCATAAATCTTACCCATCCAATTAGCATCACGACCAGCTAAATACTCATTAACAGTAATAATATGTACTCCTTTACCCTCTAATGCATTTAAATAAGCAGGTAAAATAGAAGTCAAAGTTTTACCTTCACCAGTCTTCATCTCAGCAATATTACCATAATGAATAGCAAGACCACCTAACAGTTGTACATAATATGGTCTTTCGCCAATAACACGGTAAGCAGCTTCCCTTGCAACAGCAAAAGCCTCAACCTTAATATCCTCTAAAGTCTCACCATTTTTTAATCTTTCCTTAAACTCTTCAGTTTTAGCTTTTAACTTTTTATCAGATAACTTCTGCATATCATCATTTAAAGCTTCTATTTCATCAGCAATTTTCTTAAATCGTTCTAATTCTTTATACTCATGATCAAATATTTTTTTAAAAAATTTCATATTGTCCATCCTTTCGTCTATATAACATTTTACCAAAAAACCAAGAAAATTCATAGCATAATAAAAAAAAACAAGGTAAAAGCTTAACTTTTTACCTTGAAATTAATAAAATTACAATTATTTTTCCTTAATCAAACCATAATTTTCATCTTCACGTCTATATAAAACTTCAATATCACCAGTTTTAGCATCTCTGAAAACAAAGAAATCATGATCAATTAAATTCATCTGTAAAATAGCCTCATCTTCACTCATAGGTTTAAGCTCGACATATTTACGTTTAACAATTTTACTTTTGTCATTTTCGATCTTTTCAACCTTAAAATCAGCAAAAGATAAAAATTTATCCTTAATAACTCTTTTGTTCATTCTAGTTTTATTCTTGCGAATTTGTCTTTCCAATTTATCAATGATTAAATCAATAGCTGCGAAAGGGTCTTTATGACTTTCTTCTGCTCTTAAAATAACCTTTTTAACAGGTATAGTTACTTCAACCTTATAAATAGGATCATTAAGTCTAATCATAACGTTACAAGTAAAGTTTTCATCCTCGTTAAAATACTTATCAAGCTTAGAAAGCTTCTCTTCAGTATAACTTTTTAAATCATTAGTTACCTTAACTTTTTTTCCACGAATTACATATTCCATTCTATCACCTTCCACCTTAATTATATCATACTTAACCAAAAATAGATATAAGAAAAAAACTACACTAAAGCAGTTTTAATTTCTACGACATTCTTTGCTTGTAAACCTTTATCGGTTCTGACTAAATCGAATTCAACGTATTGACCCTCAACCAAAGTTTTATATCCAGGTGTCAAAATAGCTGAATAATGGACGAAAATATCTTCTTTATCATTGTATTCGATAAAGCCAAAGCCTTTTTCATTATTAAACCATTTAACTTTGCCCTTCATCTTGCCAACATCTCCCTTCTAGTAATCCACATAAAACAACCGATTACGAATATAAATTTTCAATATATTGTTTTAACGTGCACACTACTACATCGACAAGTTTGATTTTACACGTTTTAAATGAAATCTTTGTTAAATATGTCTAAAAATACACAAATACTGTCTTAGTGCAAGTAAAGTATAACGAGTAATATACTTTTTCAAAACTCATGCATAAATAAATACCATTAAAACAATACATATAAAACAAACGAAAAATTTGATGTATCATAAACTCAGTAAAGAGAGGTAGTGTATGAAAGAAGTATTTATTAATAACTCTTTAAAAATCATAAAGAATTATTATCCAGAGTATTCCAATCAAAAACTTGAAGAAATAAAATATGGACTGTTAGGATTATATTTACTTATCACAAAATCAATTATAATATTCGTTCTAGCACTTTATATGAACATATTCAAAGAACTACTAATTTTTACAATTATATATAATATTTTGAGAGCTACATCATTTGGAATGCACGCATCAAAAAGTTGGATATGTCTAGTATCATCCGCAACTATATTTTTATTATCAACATATATAAGTAAAACAATTATAATACCAATCAATTTTAAAATAATATTTGGAATTATAGGAATAATACTAATATATAAAAATAGTCCGGCCGATACTAGAAAAAAACCTATTATTAATAAAAAAAGAAGACAAATCTATAAAACAATATCAACCATCATTTCAATAATTTTCGTAATAACATCAATATTAATTAATAATAACTTTTTATCCAACACATTAATCTTATCACTAATTATACAATGTATTTTTACATCAAAAACAATGTATAAAATATGTGGTGAAACATATGATAATTATAAAAATTATCAGCTTGAAAATGGTTTAAATTAAAATTTAAACATAAATAAAAGAAAGGGGTGAAACAATGAGTATTATAGCATCTTTATTATCTTCAATTGGAGGATTATTTGCAAACGTATCAAGCGTTGCTTGTGGATTTGTCTGGTTTGATGAACCAGAATGTCCAAAAAGTTTAATAAAATAAAATGTAGAAAACTTTAATTCTACATTTTTATTTTTAGTGTTTGCGTAAATGTATTACCATTTATGCTTTTTTCATTTTCCAAAATATTTTTCTCTTCATCTAAAATCTGCTTTACCAAAGGAAGACCATAACCATGCCCACTACCTTTTGTAGTATACTTCAAATCGCTAATTTTAGTTAAATCAATCATACCTTTAAAATTATTAGTAATATCAATGCATAACCATTCATTAAATATATACACTTCTATCGAAATATGTTTAACTTTTAAATTTTCAACCGCATCAATCGCATTATCTAAAAATACACCAAGAATCTTACATATTTTTAAAGTTAAATTTTCATCTAAATCGATCAAATCAGTTGTACGAACATCACGTGAAATTCTTAATTTATACTTAATTTTAAGTTTTTCCATCGTACATAATTTAGAATAAATTGTAGCTTTCAAACCACCTTCTGGAATTTTAGATGCTTTTTTCATAATTTTATCATTATCTTTGATTTTATTATCAATTAGTCTATCAATATATTTAACTACCGTTTCTTTAGACTCCCCAGTTTTTATCATATTTCTAATAGTTTGAAATTCATTTTTATTTTCATGAATTAACATACTAAACTTATCAATCATAACTTCATATTCTTTTAAACTATAAATACTAGTTTGATACTTACTATTAATTTTATTATATTCATTCTTATTCTTACTTGATTTAATTACAATAATAATAAATACTGCAGCCATAATCGTGTTTGTTATTAAAACTACAAATATAGGTAATTCCATATAACTCTCAGTAGTAGAAATTATAATTATAGAAATAATAAAAACGCAAAACATAACTACACCATTATTTCTAGTAGTATCAATTGAATATAACATTAAATTATAAAATTTCATTGGAATCCTCGTTTTCAGAATAATTAAAGACCCCAAAACAATATAAAAATTCATTAATACAAAAATTTCAGGAACACTTGTTACATCTGATACATTTTTTATTTTAAATAAAAGTATAAAAATTATAAAACTACACTCTACTAACCACAATATAACTTGAGATACTATAACCAAACAAACACTTTTTTTAAAATCACTAATAAACAAAAAATAACAAACTATTATCATAAAAGAAAAAACTAATAATATCTTTATAGGCTTAAGAAAAATAAACATTAAAAAAGTAATAATGATTGCCATAAAAAACATTAAATATATTTTCTTCAACTTAGTAACAGAAAAATTATCTGGCAAACAATTTTGCCAACAACTAACAACAAAAAAAGCGAGGACAAAATTTGAAAAAACATTAATTAATAAATTATTAATAGAAAACTCTAACATTATATCAACTCCCCATCAAATCTAGTTGAAATTAAATTAGATCTCATCCCATTATCAAATAAAACCTCTTTCTTACTCTTACTTACACTTCTAACTCTTTTAGAATTCATAATACAAGCTCTATGAGTTTTTACAAAATCATCATTCAAAAGTTCTTCCATTTCATTTAAATTTTTACTAACCATAAATTCACCATAATCAGTAACAATAATACATTTTCTCTCAATACTATCTCTAGTAACATATAAAATATCACTTTGTGGAATAGTATAAACAACCCCACCATCTTTAAAACGAATAATATTTTTCACTTTTAAAGTTTGAAAAGCTCTATCCAAAGATTTATTTAATCTTCTCTCACAATCATCAAATTTATTAATAAAAGACAAAAATAAAAAATCATTTTTCAAAACAACATTACTAAGTTCATGATGACCCGTCAAAAAAATTAAAACACTATCAACATCACCCTTTCTAATAATTCGGGCAACATCAATTCCAGAATGAGTAGGTGTTTCAATATCTAAAATATAAATTTTAAAAGGCATCTTCCTTTGGACAATTTTCATAAAATTACTATCATAATCATCAAAAATATGAGTCTTATATTCAATCTTATTTTTCATCATATAACAGTTAACAAAATGTATAACCTTATCGCGGAATTTAATATCATCATCACAAATAATAAAATTTATCATAAATATTACCTTCCCTCTCACAAATAAAAGAACAACTTATGATTACTCTTATGTAACTATATCACAATTTTAAACATAATACAATGAAAAAAAGATAAGTTTTTTCACTCATCTTTCGTTTACTATATGTTTACTTTTGCTTTCTTTTTGACTTAATTTCATCCCAAATTTCTAAACCTTGATCTTTTATATCAGAAAGCCTATCAAGAGCACTTGCAGCCTTATCAGTAAACCAATCTTTAAAATCAGATTTATAATTTGGATGAATTCTTTCCAAAGAATTATCAAGACTATTTTTAGCAGAATTAACTTTTTCTTTAGTGGAATCACTTAACTCATCATAACTAATTCCATCTATCTGTTTTTCACCATTAATAAAATCATTTAAATCAATAAAATTCTGAAGTGAATTTTCAAACTCCTCTTGAACAACATCACTCCCAGCCGCCTCACTAACAGCATCATCTAACCTCTTGCCACCTTCAAGAATAACTTCCAATGACTCTTCCAAACGGGAAGAATTTTCAGAAGAACTTTCAGAAGAACTTTCAGTAGAACTATCCATAGAATCTAAATTAGAACTATCTTGAGTAGTAGCCATTTCTTGAGTAGTATTTGTCTGTTCAGTATTAACCGCACTTTTAGAACCACAACCAATTAAACTTGCAGCTAATGCCACACTACAAACCATAGTCATTCCCTTAATATATGTTAATTTCATTTTTACATTTTCCATACTATTCCTCTTTTCGAAATATATTATAGCATTTCCCTAAAAAAAATCAAATCTAAACCCCACCCTTCTCACCACATCTACGAAGGTAAATTTTTCTAAGCCAATCAACTGGAACAACCAAAGAAGATAAGAAAAACATTACTTCAAATTCAAACAAATTTAACCCATACGTTCTAAATAAATCACCACCATAATAAATCAAATAAACTTGCACTAAAACTATAAACAAAATAATAATTAAAAATATTTTATTTTTTGAAAGATTCGAAAAAAGATTTAACCGGTGTGTTCTCGCATTAAAACAATTAAATATACCCATAAAAATAAAAAGTCCAAAAAACGCTGTCATCAAATACTTATCCTCCCTAAAAATATTGCAAATAAAAGGAGCTTTCAAAAAAATTATACACATAATTGCTGAAAATCCACCAGTAAAAATAATTTCATCCATCATATACCTATTAATTATCTTCTCATTCTTTTCCTTAGGCTTTTCATACATATATTCCCTAAGTGCTGCTTCAAAAGAAAAAGCAATACCAGCCAAAGTATCCATAACCATATTTATCCACAGCATTTGTATAACAGTAATAGGAACATCCACCCCAATAAAAGGTCCTAAAATAGAAATACTAACTGCACATATATTCATCGTCAATTGAAAAATAATAAATTTTCTAATACTTTTAAATATAGTTCTGCCATACAAAACAGCATTAGAAATTGAAAGTAAATTATTATCCAAAATAACAATATCACTAGCTTCCTTAGCAACCTCACAACCAGAACCCATCGCAAATCCAACATCAGCCTTCTTCAAAGCAGGAGCATCATTTACCCCATCACCAGTCATACCAACCACCAAATTATTAGCCTGAGCAATTCTAACAAGCCTACTTTTATCCTGTGGTAATAAACGAGCCAAAATCTTCAATCTCGGCAAAATATTAATAATCTCCTCATCAGATTTTGAATTAAACTCTTCACTAGTTAAAACAACATCATCATCATTCTTTAAAAGACCAACCTCCCTTCCAATTGCCCTAGCCGTATTAACATTATCACCAGTAATCATAACCGTATTAATATGAGCACTTTCAATCAACTTAAGTCCTTCTAAAGCCTCCGGTCTAACTTCATCCTTAATAAAAACAAGGCCAATAAATGATAACCTATTAATATTTTTACTAGACGCACTAGCAAACGCCAAAACCCTCATACCATTATCAGTAGCCTTTTTAATTTGAGCGTAAACCTTATCTTTATTAACAAACAACCTCTTACCATCATTGACATAATAATGACTACACTTTTTAATAATAATCTCAGGAGCTCCCTTTATAAAAGTAATCTCCTTACCTTCATAAAATAAAGTAGACATAGAATACTTATTCTCACTAGAAAAAGGAACCTTATCAATAACCTTATATTTTAAATTATCATTTTTAAAAAAACTTAAAACTGCCCTATCAGTTATATTACCACCAGTAGGTTTACCATTAACATCATAAAAGCTTTCATTATTACCAATCAAAGATAACTTAACCCTTTTATAAAATACCAAATTAGCTTTTAACTCATCTTCATCTCTAAATAAATTACCACCTCCATCAATAACCGCAACAGCACAAAGCCTTCCCTTAGTTATCGTTCCAGTTTTATCAGTAAAAAGCATATTTATATTACCAGCCGTTTCAATCCCCATAAGATGTCTTACCAAAACATTACTTTTAAGCATCCTTTTCATATTAGAAGATAAAACCAAAGTAACCATTAAAGGAAGTCCTTCGGGAACCGCAACAACAATTATAGTCACACTCAAAGTTAAAGCATGTAAAATATGCCCAAACATCAAAGGAAAATTAGAAAGAGTTTTCATAATCAAAGAAAAATTAAAATTATTATCAATAACAACTACAGAAAACAAATAAGAAAAACTAACAAGAAAAGCCCCAACATATCCAATCTTACTAATAAATTTAGCAAGTTCAACCAATCTCAACTTCAAAGGACTATCAGGAGCTTTCTCAGACACTTCTCTAGCAAGCTTACCATAAAAAGTAGCATCACCAACCTTCAAAACCTCCATACAAGCACTTCCAGAATAAACAACGCTAGATCTATAAACTTCATCATCTTTATTTTTTTCCTGCTCTCTCATCTCACCATTTAAACTAGATTCATTTACCAAAATACTGCCACTAATTATCCTACCATCCGCAGGAACACCATCACCACTACCAAGTAAAACAATATCTCCAACCACAACCTCATCAATAGAAATCTCATTTAACTCATTACATCTTCTAACTCTCACCTTAATTTTAGAAGCCTCAGCCTGCAACTTTTCAAAAGCCTTCTCGCTGCCATATTCAGAAACAGTAGAAATAAACGAAGCTAAAAATATAGCAATCACTATTCCAATAGTTTCATACCAATCAAAATTTTGAAACAAAAATAAAGTTTTAATAGCTAAAGCAATTAATAAAATTCTAATAATAGGATCTCCCAAAGTCGCAACCAATTTATGTATAAAAGACTCCTTAGAAATATTTTTAATATCATTACTTCCATATAATTTTCTACTTCTAATAACCTCATCTTTAGTTAACCCTTGATTCATAATTTCCTCCTAATAAAAGATATTACCAGAAATAAAAAAATAGAATTTATAAAAAACGACAAAAAAACTACTTTGTCTTTTGACGAAGCAGCCCTTCTTCCTTAAGTAAATTATAAATACAAGAATAACTCCTGCTGTTATAAAACTTACAAAACTTCCTAATACTAACATTACTTTTTTTAAAAAGAGATATAATCTTATTTTTCTCCTCATCACTCATAACATTCGCAGGAACCCTATTCTTATTACCATGTTCAAAACTAATAGTCCCATCAATAACCTCTTTTTTTAACTTCAACAAATACTTAGGATGATAACCAGTTATATAAGCAATTTCTTTATAAGATAAAAAAGTATTATTATTTAATTTTTCTTTTATTAAACGCACAGCCTCTAATTTTTTTTCCATATAATCACCTTTTTAAATCAAAGATATTATACCATATTTTACCTCATTTATGATATACCTTTTTATTAACAACAATAAATAATATTATACCAAATATAGATACAATTTTACCAGCACAAGCATTAAGTGCCTTAAATTCAACATCAATTTTATGCTTACCTTTTTTTATAGGAAAACCAATAAAAGCCTTATTAACCTTTTCATAATCTATCTTTTTGCCATCGACCTTAATTATAAATCCTTTATCATAAGGGATAGATAAATTAAAATAACCATCCTTCTTAACATCTATTGTACCACTTATTTTATCACCCAAAGCCTTACTTACTTTAAACGCTGAAATATCATCAACAAAAGAAACTAAATCATCATAATTTAAACTATAAAGTTCATAACTCTTAATATAATGTGTTCCCTTAGAAAAATTAATATATAAATATCTAAATTTTTTCGTACTAGATAAAGTATAATCAAAAGTATAATTTCCATTAAAATATTTCCATTCCTTACATGTTAATTTATTACTTATATTATTAACACTAATATAAGTATCACCCAAAGAACATTCTTGTGGCTTTTCCACATTTAATCTTAATAAATAAAATTTATTTCGAACACTTTCATCCATTCTAACTTTTAAACTTCCACTATCACCCTTAACAACAACTTTATAACCATCTTTATATTTTGAAATTTCAACTCCTTCAGCCTCACCACTAGCCAAATCAAAATTAATTTTACTAAAAGGTGATTTATATTTATAATTTCCACTTTTACTAACAACATTTCCAATCAAAGCCATATCTTCATCTGGAAATTTTAATTTACTATAATCTTCATAACTAATTACCCTTGAACTAGAATATCCAATAGGCAAAGTATTCTTATTAACATAAACCTTATAATCACCATATCTTTTAACAAACTTATACCCTAAAGGTGCGGCCTTATCAGTTATTAAATATTTAACCCCCATCAAACTTTCAAATAAAGTATTCTTAACCTCACCAGTAATAAACATATTACGAGCAGATATGTTATTATTAAAATCATAAAAAAATTTATTATAAACTGTATTATAAGTAGAAGAATATATACTAGTTAAATTTTCATTAATACCAACCACATAATTAACTGTCTGATTAGTTCCGATAACATTAATACTCATCCTATAAAAACCTTTATCTTTTTTAGAAATATCACTAATAATTTCATTTAAAACCAAACTATTTTGCTTACCAAAATCTTCACCTGATATTAATTCATCAGATAAATTAACTATCATACATACACATACACTTAAAATAATCAAAGGAATATAAATAACATCTTTTCTTTTAAATTTACTATATAAAAATAAACTACATAAAAATAAGCCACCATCGAGTAGAAAATAAAATTTAAAATCATTACCTTCTAAATAAGACCATAAAATAGATAAAATAAATGTAATAATTATAATTTTATAATTTAATTTATCAATATCTTTTAAAAATAAACCAATAGCCATTACATAAAGAGGTAAAAATGGAATTAAAGCCTTACCATCTAAATATAAAGCACCATTAAGTAAATAAACAAATAAAGGAAAAATAATAAATAAAGATAAACAAATTCCTAAAAATCTATCCTCCTTCTTTTTAAAAATTAAATAAAAAATAGCAAATAAACTTATTCCAGTTAAACCAATTGAATAAGATTTATAAAGTAAAAAATCTAAATGAAGTGAAGGAATAATAGCTTTCAAAAATGAAATATGTGATAAACTATCTACTCTACCATTTTTCAAAGCATAAAAAGTTGGTAACAAAATAACTCCAGCCATCATAAATGAAATAACAACATATAAAGCGAATTTGCACCCTTCATTAAAAAAATCCTTAAACTTAAATCTAACTGTTTTCCTTAAATACTCATAAACACCATATATAGTCAAACAAATAATTCCACCGACACTATAAAAATAACTAGTCATAATCATTAAAAATATACTAATCATCATAAGCCATTTTGAACCAGAAGAAAAATACTTTCTAACACCAATCAAACCTAATATCAAAAATGGCATATAATCTACAAACATAACATGTCTATGACTTTGAAATAACAAGGGAGAAGCTAAAGCAAATAATAAAGTTAAAACTAAACATAACGTTTTATCAAAATGAAACCCCTTAATCCAAATATAAAATAAAATAATAGAAACAATACCTAATACAAGACTAATAAAAGCCAAATAAAAACTCATAGAAACAAAAGGAAACAAATAAGAAATTAATATAATAGGACTTAAAAAACCATAATAAACAAAATAATATATATTTTGTCCTCCACCAATATTCAGTGCAAAATCAGGAAATAAATCCCCAGTTTTATAAAAAAGCATTCTAAAATATTGTGGAAAAGCGAAATGCTGATAACCCCAATCAATCCTAGAACCAAATATATATTCACCATGAGTAATAGTTAAAGCAATACCTAAATAAATAATTATAATCCAAAATAAATTAAATTTATCCTTCTTATCTAATTTTTCCACTTACTACCACTTATCCAATCTTCAAACGGCAATATATGTTTATAATCATCATACAAACCATCATAAACTTTAACCATATTAATTTTATCTTTAATTACATTTTTATTCAACGTAGTTTCCTTATCTAATTTATTCATTTGTCCTTTACTATAATATTTTCCAAAATAATAAACATCACTATCCAAACTACTAACAATATTACTAATTTGTTTGTGCTGATAATTACCATTTTCTCCTAATGGATTATGAGTAACAACCATATCCCAATTCTTATAACTCAAAATATATTTAATTTGTTTATATATTCTTTTATAATTACGATTAGTATAAATTTTGTCAGAATATCCAAGCATAACATACTTATCACCACTCATATTAACCGCATCAATAAATTCATTTTCCCTATTAACATCATATCCACAAGAAACACAAACAACCAAATAATTATCTTTAATTAAATTTGCACCACCAAACACACTTTCATCACCTGGATGTGATACAATCATCAATTTATCAAAACCATTTAAATCCATTTTCATAAGTTGTCCCTTTACAGGTTTTAAATTAGGCTTTTTAACAAATGAAACAAAAATTAAACACACACATAAAATAATTAAAATTAAAACTAAAATCTTTTTAAAAATCTTCATAAATTCCTCTTAATCTAACTCTTTAAATAGAGTAAATGGATACCTCTCAGGAAGTGGAAGTTCAAATTCCATAAGCTCTTTTGTAATAGGATGATAAAACTCTAATCTTTGAGCAAATAAAGCAATTTGATCTTTCACTGCATTAACATTATATCTTTGATCACCATAAAGAGGTATTTTCCTAGAAGAAAATTGAACCCTTATTTGATGAGAACGACCCGTCTTTAAACTAATTCTAACTAAAGATAAATTATTAACATAACCAGCAAGTACATAACTAAGTTCAGCATCCTTACCATCAGGTGAAATAGTAGTTATATTTGTCCTTTCATCCTTAAGTAATTTATCCTTAAATGTACCACTTTCTCCAACTTTTCCTTCAATAACAGCATAATATATTTTTTTAAATTCATGATTTTGAACCTGCTTTGATAATCTTTTAGCAGCCTTACTCGTTTTAGCAAAAACCATAACACCAGAAACAGGTCTATCTAATCTATGAACAAGTCCTAAATAAACATCACCAGGTTTATCATACTTTTCTTTTATATATTTTTTTAACATAGTAAGTAAATCCTCATCCCCACTACTATCAGCTTGACAAGGAACATTAATCGGTTTTTCAACTACAAGTAAATGATTATCTTCATAAATAACATTAATCATTGCTTTCCCATCTCCCATATATGCCACATGGTAAAACCATATTATTTTTCTTAATCGGTAAACTAACCTCACCAGATGTTACTGTTCCATTAGGATATAAAGGTAACATCATAGTTTTAAGCATATTAGCTAAAACAATATTACTTATACCTGTAGTATACGCATTAATAAGTAAAAATAATGGCTTATCACTTAAAATTTTTAAACATGCATCCAATAAAACAGCCATATTTTTTTCAAACTTCCAAACCTCTTTATTAGGACCTCTACCATAACTAGGTGGATCCATAACAATACCATCATATTTGTGTCCTCTACGGTACTCCCTTTCAACAAACTTTAAACAATCATCAACAATAAATCTAATCTCATGATCAGAAAGACCACATAAATCTCTATTTTCCTTTGCCCATAAAGTCATTCCTTTAGAAGCATCAACTTGAACAACCTTAGCACCTGCCTTAGCACAAGCCATAGTTGCTCCACCAGTATAAGCAAATAAATTCAAAACCTTAACTTCTCTACCAGCATTTTTTATCTTATTCATCATAAAATCCCAATTAACAGCTTGCTCAGGAAATAAACCCGTATGCTTAAAATTAGTAGGTGTTACCTTAAAAGTTAAATCTTTATAATTAACCGTCCAAAATTCAGGTAACTTATTTTTAAATTCCCAGTAACCTCCACCTTGATTGGATCTATGATAAAATCCATCAGCTTTAGACCATAATTTATCAAATTTAACCTCCCACATAGCTTGTGGTTCAGGTCTTCTTAAAATTACATTTCCCCATCTTTCTAACTTTTCACCATTACCAGCATCTAAACATTCATAATCTTTCCATTCATCACTTACTTTAAGCATATATTCCCTCGCTTTCCTTAATTATTATAACAAAATTTAAGCAAAAATAAAAATACACCAACAAAAAAAGTTGGAATGAATTGGCACATGCCAGCCCCTTATTGTTCCAACCTTATACCACAATTATATGCATATACTTTCTTTAAAACAATACTAAAATTAAAAATAAATATTACTTTACACAAAGTTTTACAAAAAAAGCATTGAAATAATTTCAACACTTTTATAATAAAATTTATTATCTCTTTGAGAATTGTGGAGCTCTACGTGCACCCTTAAGTCCAGGTTTCTTTCTTTCCTTAACTCTTGGATCACGAGTAACAAATCCAGCTCTTTTTAAAGTTTTTCTATAACTGTCTTCTTTACCTTCATTAGCCTTATCATAAACAAGTAAAGCTCTAGTAATACCTAAACGGATAGCACCAGTTTGACCAGTAAATCCACCACCGTTTACTTTAACAGTAATATCAAATGTATTTTCATTATTTGTTGCAACTAAAGGTTGCATTAAATCCATAATATTAGTTTCATAAGGGAAAAATTCTCTAACATCTCTACCATTAACAGTAATTTTACCTTTACCAGGTACCATTTGTACTCTAGCAATAGAAGCTTTTCTTCTTCCAGTTCCTACAAATTTTCTATCAGTCATTTAAACCCTCCTAGTCCATCTTAAGTGCGACAGGTTGTTGTGCACTATGTGGATGATTTCCTTCAGCACATACAAATAATTTTTTATACATTTGTCTTCCTAATCTTCCTTTTGGAAGCATACCTTTAACAGCTCTTTCAACCATTTCAACTGGATATTTTTCAACCATTTCCTTAGCTGTTCTCTCACGAAGTCCACCAGTATATCTACTGTGATTATAATAAATTTTATCATTTAATTTGTTACCAGTAAGTACTACTTTATCAGCATTTACAACAATAACATAGTCACCACCATCAATATGTGGAGTATAAGTAGGTTTATGTTTACCTCTTAATACATTAGCCACTTTAGTAGCTAAACGTCCTAAAGTTTGACCTTCAGCGTCCACAACATACCATGTTCTAGTAACATCTTCTTTTCTTTGCATGTATGTTTTCATTTTACTTTTCCTTTCTCCATTACATTTGTAAGTTTTCCCAAGACTTACGCATGTGGGATAAATAAATGTACCAGTATTAATTATATCAAAAAAGGTAGAAAAGTCAACAAAATACCATGCCTTTTTTATACATTTTGTTGACTTAAATAACAATTAATTTACAAACATTAAAAGCAAAAATATTATCTGACAAATATATTACCTTTAACTAATATAATACATCTTTTAAATAAAGACCCTCTGGATTAGCCGTTTTTCCGGCCTTCCTTCTATCCTCAGCACGTAAAATAGAAATAATATCCTCACTCTTACGTTTTCCTTCACCAATTTCTATCAACGTACCAATCATATTCCTAACTTGATAACGCATAAAACCAGTTCCTAAAAAACTCAAAGTAATTTTATTAACATTTTTCAAATTACGCATTAAATTAGTTTGAACAATCGTTCTAACATAATCATCCTTCTCATCATCAGCTTTAGTAAATGATTTAAAATTATGCGTACCTTCCAAATATTTCAAAGCTCTCTCCATCTCAACAACATCAAGTTTTTTATTATACTGATATATATAATCCTTCTCAATTGGACTAAATTCTCCCATATTTATCATATATATATATTCCTTAGCTTTAGCATTAAATCTAGCATGAAAATCATCTGGCACAATTAAAGCAGATTTAATATAAATATCATCAGGTAACAAACTATTAAGACCATCTTTTAATTTTTCAGGAGTTATATGTTTTATATCTAAATCAAAATGAGCCTTTTGATTATAAGCATGTACTCCAGCATCTGTTCTACCAGAAGCATGAACACTAACTTTCTTATGTCCATTTATAGTTTTTAAAGCTTTCTCTAATTCTCCTTGAACAGTTCTTTCCTTTGGCTGCTTTTGATATCCTTTATACTTTGATCCATCATAAGAAAATGTTATCAAATACCTCATATCTTTACTCCTTTCAAAAACAACACTACTATTGTAGCACATTTCCACATTAAAATCATTAAAGAATTACTCCATAAAATCATTAAAGATTTATTCAATAAAATTATTAGCGATTTATCTTACAAATCTATATATATCTTTCATTATATCACTAATGTCATCGCGATAATTTAATTTAACATTCTTATTTTTTCTAACATAAGATACAAATTCTACTAATTTAGGCATGCAAATATTATACTTAGAAACTAATTTCTCTGATGTAAAAAAATCATATTTATTACCAGAAAAAACAACATCACCATTTAAAACAATAATTTTATCAGCTATTTCAAAAGCCAAATTCATATCATCAGTCGAAATAACAAACGTTTTTCCATATCTAACCTTCATCATCTTAAATAAACGAATAAATTCCCTTTTACTACATAAATCAAGTCCAAAAAAAGGTTCATTTAAATACAAAAAACGAGGATTACAAGCAAGTAAACGAGCAAGTGAAACCTTTTTCTTTTCACCTAAACTTAAAGAAGAAATAGACTTAGATAAACATGAATAATCAAGTTTAACCATACTAATAGAATTTAATATACGCTTATCAATATTTTTAAATTCTCTTTTCTTCAAAACAAAATAAATATCATCATAAATAGAATTACAAAAAAAATCATCAAAATTATTATCTAAATAAAAACTTTTTTTACCGTCTATATCAAATGATTTTAAAAACTCATTCTTACCACGTCCAATAACAACAGTAATTTCACCTTTATTTATTTCCATAAATCATCAACCAAAGCCTTTTCATCATAATAAACAGTATCAATTAAATCATAAAATTTTAATTTGTATGATAAATTAACAACAAAAGGAAGTTCAAAATCATCAAAACTATCATCAAAAAGTTTTTCTTTACTACCATAAAAATTATTATTCAAATTAAGAATTTTATCAGAAAACAAACAATCTTCAACATCATGAGTAATATTTAAAACAGTAATTTTATTTTTTTTAAGCATTTTTAAAATCTTCATCTTCAAATTATAATTCATACCTTCAAAAGTATTGTCTAAAATCAAAATAGGAGACTTTTTCAATAAACTAACCCCTAAAACCAAAGACTTTTTTTCACTCAAAGAAATCAAATTAGAATCCACGGACAAAACATCATAAATATCTAATTTTTTTGCCAAATCGTAAACTTTCTTTTTATCACTTGAAAATTGTAATAATTCTTCTAAAACAGTCCCGTTAAATGAATACTCATCATAATAATCTCTAACAAAAGAAATATTTTTTCTAATCTTTAAAATATTTTTAAAACAAACAAGTTCATTATAAATTAAAACTTCACCTTTATATTTTAAATCACCATAAATTATTCTAGCAAGTGTACTTTTACCAGAACCATTTTTACCTAAAATAGTAACAAATTGTCCTTTTACAATGTCTAAATTAAAATTATTAAAAACTTCTTGCTTACCATAATTAAAATTCAAATTTTTAATAACAATTGCCTGCATACGCCTCACCATAGATGTTATTATAATATAACAAAAATATTTTTACAATGGAATTTTAAAAATCACACAAATATTTTTGAAACATATTCATCAAAAGTAAGATTGCTTTTTTTAATATCTAAAGCTTTTTGAATAGAACCAACATATCTAAAATGCCAAGGTTCATAAACAAAACCCGTAATATTCTCCTTACCCTTTGGATACCTTAAAATAAATCCATATTTATAACAATTATCTCTAAGCCACACCATTTCAGGCTCTTCTCCCGTACATTCATCAGTGCATTTACCATCAATAACTAAAGAAACATCTACAGCTAAACCCGTATGATGCTCACTAGTTCCAATTGCTGCAACCCTTCTTCCAGCACTCTCCTCACCTAACCGATTTTTATAATAATCATAAACTTCTGCTTGCTGAGAAAAAGACCTATAACCAGAATCAACTACAACCTTACGAAAACCTTTTATACTATTTAATTTTTCTAAAAGCCTTCTAATCATCTTCGCCGTTTGTCTTTCAAGTAAAATTTCATTACCATCTAAATCATATCCATACAAAACAAGCGAAGAAAAAACACTAAGTTCAAATAAATTGTCTTTATTAACTAATACCATATAATCCATAATTTCACCTTTTATAAACATCAACCATCAAAGGTAAAGTATTAATAATAGCTTTAGTATTATCATTAATAATCTTGGAATAAACATACTTAAAAGCATCATCACTACCAGGTAAATCTAAATCCATAAATTGTGATAAAGGCGTAGCTCTAACACCACCTAATTCAACCAAAAGAGTAACAGGAAATAAAGTTTTTAACTTAGAATCCATTGTCGTATAAATTTCTTTAGAAATAAGCTTATAACCAGCCGCACTAGCATAACCCTTCGCAACATAATAATTATTATTAATATCATCTAAAGATAACTCACACCATGGATTTGAAGTGTCACTATCACCTAAATAATAAACCATATTCCCACAACTATGATAAATAAAAGAACCAATCAAATCAAATTTATCATTAATTTCATTATAAAAATCTAAAAGTGCAATATTTTCCTTTTCTATCTCCCCATAAGTATTAAAAGGTCGTCCAATAGGTCCAATTTTATCACGTCTTAAATTATTTAAATGAAAATTACCATAAATTTTCTCACCATTTAAAACCCTATCAATAAAAGAACTCTTTTCAATATTAGAATTTAAATCAACACCTCTACCATTATTAGACCAATTAATCATACAACCTTCAGGCAAATCATTTTCTTTAATAATTTTACTTAAATTATCTTTTAACTTTTTATGCTTATCATCTAAACAATCTGCTGTCGCATGTCTAAACATATACATCTGTAATTTATTATCCCTTAAGTCATATTTAGAAGCATATTCTCCTTCAATATAACTATTTCTATAATAAGTTAAACAATAAGTTTGAACTTCCTCTTCACTCATATTTTTTCCTATTAAAGACCTAATCGCACTAGTTACAATAATAGTCCCCTCAGGATTTACAAAAGGAATAAAATGAATAGTATATAAATCATCATCGATCAAAATCTCTTTATTCGAAAGTTTTTCCATAAACCTAACGACAAAAACATTACTAATAAGTTCAGCCGAATGTGTACCACCAGTAATAATAACATGATACTTACCATGACCATAAACATAATGGTCAATAGGATAATCAAAATAAGTAAACCCAATAGGTTTTTCTTTTTTAATAATATTATTATCTAATGAAGATAAAATATCATTCATCTCATCATAATCTAATAATCTTCTCAAAAACTCACCTCTATAAAATTTACGCCAAAATTATAATAATAATTACTTTCTTTTACCATTTTGAATATTATAACTAATTTTTAAAAGCAATTTTCTAGGAATAAACCTAGTAAAAAATAAACCTAATTTCATCTTAATACCAGGAACAATAATAAGTTTTTCATCAAACATTTTTTTAACAGCATATCTAGAAACATCCATACTATTCATTCCTTTAATAGAAAAATGTACTCTCGCAACTTTATTAAATTCAGTGTCAACCGGTCCAGGACAAAAAGCACTTATCGAAACATTACTACCAATTTTTTTAAGTTCCTCATAAATTCCACAAGTTAAACTAACAACATAATTCTTACTTGCATAATAACTAGCCATCAAAGGTCCAGCCATAAATCCAGCTGAAGATGCTACATTTAAAATATAACCTCTATCCTTTTTTACAAAATCCTTTAAAAAAAGCTTAGTCAAAGTGTGCAAAGACTTAACATTTAAATCAATCATATCAAGTTCTTTATCTAAACTAGTTTTATAAAAATCACCAAAAACACCAAAACCTGCATTATTAATTAAAATATCAATATCCTCTTTTTTAACCTCATTATATAATTCCATACAATTAAAAGTACTAGAAACATCCTTAACAATAATCCTAGCCTTATCACCTAACTCTTTAGCAAGCTTCTCTAACCTTCCTTTTCTTCTCGCAACTAAAATAACTTCATAACCTTCACTAACCAAAACTCTAGCCATATCCGCACCCATGCCACTACTTGCTCCTGTAATCAATGCTTTCATACTCATCACCCTTAAAAATATTATATAATAAGCAAAAACATTTGTAAATCATTGACAAAAACATTTAAAAAAAATATTATATAAAAAAGAGGTGTCAAAATGCAGTACAAAGATGAAGCTGAATTATTTGGAGCAATACTAAATAATCCAAAATTATTAAAAACTATGCCCGTTGAAATAAGATATAATGAAGAATTTATAAACACATTATATATCATTTTAGAAGATGAAATTCTCCCATACATACCTTATCAAATGTATGAAAAAATAAAAGGAAATAAAGAAAAAAAAGTCACGAAAAATAAAAATTATATAAAAAAAGAAGAGCTAGAACTAAAACTTCTATCATCACCAGAAGCAATAAATCTAGTATCAACTAACGAAAAATATGAAGAAGATTTTATAGAATTAATGTATCTACTTCACGGAGATGAAATAAAATCATATTTCCCAGAAGAAATATTTAATCAAATTAAAAATGAAGAAAAAGCAAAAATGTATCATAAAAACTATGAAAAAGATTATGAAAAATGGGTATTATCATTGCGTCACAAATAAAACAAGTCACTTAAACTTGTTTTTATTTTCGTTTTTCACCTATATCATCACTTGGATAATTTTCTAAAATAAATCTATCTAATTGATGCTTAGGCATTATCAACATCTTATCATAAATCTCCCCAATAGCTTTATCAATATTTAAATCTAATATACAATTTTTAACCCTTAATAACTCATCACAACTAAACTTAACAATAGAAGTTTTTATATAGTTTATAAAAGGAGTTTCTTTCATAGGTTTTCTACCTCTTTTAACAGCTACAGACTTTTCTTCAAAACTAACCTCAGGAACATTAGGAATACTAACATGATACTTAATGGCTCTTTCAAAATTAATAAAAGAAACAACTTTAACAACATTTAATAATTCATCAAAATTCATAATCATAATATTACTTCTAATATAATCCTTTAAGATAGTTTCTCTTCTTACCTTATATTTTTTACCACTTAATAATTCAGGCATTACCTTAATATTAACAACATCTTCAACAGAAGAAATACCAGTATCTTCTTTAGCTAAAATAGAATCAGACGAAACATCCACAGTATTATTTTCCAAATCAGAAAACCCATCATCTTTATTTTCTTCAATCGCCTTTTCTTCTAAAATAGATTCCATACCACCTTCAACATCATAATATTCATCAGAAAACAAAAGTTCTATATCATCTTCATCTTTATTTTCATCTTTATCTTTACCTTTATTCTTCAAATGATTTAAAATATCTTCTAAAATTTGATTATTTTCAATAATTAAATCAGTTCTAAGAGAAGCATTAGAAAGCCTATTAATATAATCATCCAAAACACCATCTGATACCAATCCTGAAAGTCTTCTAGAAAAATTAGTATAAATCTTTTTATCATAATCAGCCTTCTTGATAGCTACGCCGAAAATACAAAACACATTTTCCTTCAATCTAGTAGCAAAAATTCTAACCTGAAACCCTTTAAATTCAAAAACTGGTCTTACAAAATTATCGTTGTTTTTCAAAATCTTAACTTTATCTTCGGCATTTCTTTGACCACTTAAAAATAAATTAATAGTTTTTAAGACTTCATCATAAACTTCAGAAGGAATCTTTTTTAAATCATTTAAAAAATAAGCCTTACCATTTTCACTTTTTGCAAATATAGCAATATTATTACTATTTAAATTTAAATTATGTTCTTTGAAAAATTTATTTTCAATATGCTCGATTTTATATCTTAATTCAGCCAAATCTCGATCAAATTCATCAGAATTTTCACTAATCTTAAGTTCAAGCATAGCATTATAATTTAATTTAAGCTCATTAATTATTTTTAAAATATCCTCTAAAAAATTATCCCGATTAAAATTAGGCAAAACCTCATCAATATAATGTATATCACAATTCATAATTTGTGAACAATAAGCTAACACCTCATGCTTAGTCATATAATCACCACAATAATATTGTAACATAAAACATCAAAAAAAAGAACGCCTATTTAGCGTCCTCTTCAACAAGAGATAAAACAACCATTAAAGCGTCGTCTCCTCTTCTTTCATCAATTTTTGAAATTCTAGTATATCCGCCATTTCTTTTAGCATAACGAACAGCTAAATCATCAAATACTTTCTTAACAGTATTTTTATCATTATGTAAGAAAGCTAAAGCTTTCCTTCTAGCAACTAATGATCCATCTTTACCATAAGTAATCATCTTATCAACAAACTTACGAACTTCTTTAGCTCTTGTTTCAGTAGTAACTACTTGTTCATTATTGATAACATCTTTAGTTAGATTTGCTAGCATACTTCTTCTATGTTTATTATCGCGTCCTAGTTTTCTATAAGCCATAATATCCTCCTAACTATTAATCTTCATCACGGAATTTAAGACCCATATCTTTAATTTTATCAATAACTTCTTTTAAAGATTTCTTGCCTAAATTACGAATTTTCATCATTTCTAATTCTGATTTTTCAGTTAAATCACCTAAAGTATTAATATTAGCTCTTTTTAAACAATTATAAGCCCTAACAGAGAAATCTAAATCATCAATAGATGTTTCCAATTTCTTTAACTTATTATCTTCTTGTTTAGCATTCATAATACCAGTAACATCAGCAATTTCACTTAAATTAGTAACAATATTTAAATGTTCAATTAAAATTTTAGCAGCTAGTGCCATAGCTTCTTCTGGACGAAGAGAACCATTAGTTTCAACTTCCATAATTAATTTATCATAAGAAGCATCTTGCCCAACACGAGCCTTATCAATTTCATAACTAACTCTTTCAATTGGTGAATAAAGTGCATCAATTGGAATATAGCCTAAGCTTGCATCAGTAATATACTTTTTATTTTCTGAAGATAAAGTTGCACCACGACCATTTGCAATAATAAATTCCATATCAAGTTTTCCGCCTTTAGCTAAAGTAGCAATAACTTGATCTTTATTAACGATCTCAACATCGCTATCACAAATAATATCGCCAGCAGTAACAACTCTTTCCTCACTTACTGATAAACGAGCTGTCTTAACATCATCAGAATGATTTTTAACAACTACACTTTTTAAATTAAGAATAATTGCAGTAACATCTTCAATAACACCTTCCATAGTTTGGAACTCATGCATAACACCGTCAATTTTAACAGCAACAATTGCACTTCCAGGCATTGAAGAAAGCATCACTCTTCTAAGAGCATTACCAATAGTAAGTCCAAATCCTCTTTCCAAAGGTTCTAATTCAAACTTACCATAATTATTATTTTCAACATAATCAGTTATTTTATAATCTGGTTTTTCAAAATTCATAAAGGTCTCCTTTCTTATCCACGAGGTCGTTTTGGTGGACGACATCCATTATGTGGCATAGGTGTGACATCTGAAATTGAAGCAATTTCCAAACCAGCTGTTTGTAATGAACGAATAGCTGTTTCTCTTCCAGAACCTAAACCTTTAGCATATACTTCAACCTTTTTCATACCCATTTCTGCTGCTGCCTTACCAGCTGCTTCAGCAGCCATACCAGCTGCAAAAGGTGTTGATTTCTTACTACCTTTAAAACCTAAAGTACCAGCTGATGCCCAACTAATTGCGTTACCATCTTTATCTGTAAGGGTAACAATTGTATTATTAAATGTTGAATGAATAAAAGCCTTGCCTTCTGGGACATTCTTTTTAACCTTACGTTTTCTTGCTTTATAAGCCATAATATCCTCCTTTTAAAGTTTTCTATTTTTTCTTATTTGCTATTGTTTTTGGTTTACCTTTACGAGTTCTAGCATTTCTACTAGTTCTTTGTCCTCTTACTGGTAAGCCTCTTTTATGACGAGTACCTTGATAAGAATTGATTTCCATCTTAGTTTTAATATTCATATTAACTTCACGACGTAAATCACCTTCAGTTAAATATTTATTAACTTCATCACGAATACGTGAAAGTTCATCGTTATCTAAGCTACCTGCTTTTTTATTAAAATCAATTTTAGCATCTGTTAATATCTTTTGAGATAAACTTCTACCAATACCATAAATATAAGTTAAAGCGATTTCAACTCTTTTATTATTTGGTACATCTACACCTTTAATACGTGCCATTAAAACACCTCCTATTTACCTTGTCTTTGTTTGTGCTTTGGATTTTCACAAATTACCATTACTTTTCCATTACGTCTGATAATTTTACATTTATCACACATTTTTTTTACTGATGGTCTTACTTTCATATTGTCTCCTCCTACTTTGTTACTCTATAGGTTATACGCCCACATGTTAAATCATAAGGTGATAACTCAACTTTCACTTTGTCACCTAGTAAAATACGAATACGGTGTAAACGCATTTTACCAGAAATGTGGGCTTTAATAACGTGATTGTTTTCAAGTTTAACTTTAAATCCTCCACCTGGAAGAATTTCTTCTACTATACCTTCTACTTCAATGACATCCTCTTTTGCCATCGTATCACCTCCTGGTTAAAATTTCATACCCATCTTTTGTAACTAATACTGTGTGTTCAAAATGAGCCGAAGGCTTATCATCAGCAGTAATAATAGTCCAATCATCATCCAAAATATAAACTTTTCTAGTTCCTAAATTAAGCATAGGCTCAACTGCAATAACCATACCTTCTTTTAATAAAGGGCCAGTATGTCTCGCACCATAATTAGGAACATCAGGATCTTCATGAACATCAGTGCCAACGCCATGACCAACAAGCTCTCTAACCACACCGAGGTTATGTTCTTCCGCATATTTACTAACAGCATACCCAATATCACCAACATGACATCCATCATGAATAGCTTCTAATCCTTTAAATAAAGATTTTTCAGTATGCTCAAGCAAATATTTCTTTTTTTCATCAATTTTTCCAACCGGATAAGTCCAAGCAGAATCTCCATGATAGCCCTTATAACAAGCACCAATATCAATGGAAATAATATCACCATCTTTTAATTTTCTATTGCTTGGAATTCCATGTACAACTTCATTATTAATAGATGTACATATTGAAGCTGGAAAACCATCATAACCCTTAAATGATGGGGTTGCTCCTCTTTTTAAAATATATTCTTCGGCTAATTCATCTAATCGTTTAGTCGTAATTCCAGGTTTAATAAATGGAATTAAATGCTTATGAGTACTTCCAGTAATCTCACCTGCTATACGTAAGAGTTCAATCTCCCTTTCAGATTTAATGCTAATCATTATAGCCTCCTATAATTTTTTCAATATCATTAAATATTTCACTAGCTTGCCTTGTCGCATCAACATGATAAACAAGACCTTTATCTTCAAAATATTTAATAATAGGTGCAGTTTCATTTAAATATGTATCATATCTTTTTTCATAAACTTCTAAACTATCATCAGATCTTTTAATAAGCTCATGACCACATTTATCACATATTCCATTTTTTTTAGATCTACTATTTTCAAATAAATCATTATAAACTTCACCACAATTTAAACATACCCTTCTACCAGTAATTCTTTTCTCACCAGTCTCTCTTGGTATATCTAAAACAATAATAATATTATTGTTACCACAAATATCCTCATAAATAGATATCTGTGATTCATTTCTTGGGAATCCATCTAATACATAACCATTATTACAATCAGATTTAGATAATCTATTTTTTAATAATTTAGCTACCATATCATTATTAACAAATTCACCATTTTGTAATTTTAATTTAATTTCTTCATCATCAACATTTCTAAGCAAATCACCCATAGAAACATGTGGATAACCATACTTTTCATAAATTAATGATGACATTAAGCCCTTACCAGAAGCCGGCGGAGCAACAAAAACAATATTCATTAATAACTCCTCCGACGACTGTAACTACGACTAATCAAATTACTTTCAAGTTGTTTATAAGTATCTAAAATAACACCTATAACAATTAATAACCCAGTACCACCTAATGATACAGACGTTGGTAATTTAGAAACCATACTAAATAAATATGGTAATCCAGCAATAATAGCTAGAAATAAAGAACCAACTACAGTAAGTCTAATTAAAGTCTTACTAACATATTTAATTGTCTCTTCTCCTGGTCTAACCCCTGGAATATAACCTCCAGATTTTTGTAAATCCTCAGCCATTTCCTTTGGTTTAATAACAATAAATGTATAAAAGAATGAAAAAGCAACAATCAAAACTATAAATAACAAAAATCCAGTTGCTGAAGATAAACTAAGCCATTTATTAACAAATGTAATCATACTTGTTTTTTTAGTAAATTGAGCTACTAAAGCTGGTGCTGAAATCAATGCAGAAGCAAAGATAACAGGAACAACCCCAGCCGAATTCAATTTAAATGGAATATATGTTTTTTTACCACCATATATATTATCAGTTTTATTCGCATATTGAATTGGAATTCTTCTCTCAGCAAGCTGAACAAATAAAACTCCTAAAACAATAGCTAAATAAAGAAGAATAAATAAGATGAAATATACAACACCCCAAGCACCATTTGAACTAGTAACTAAACCAGACCAAGCTTGAGTAAACATATAAGGAGTACTAGCTAAAATACCAGCCATGATAATCATAGAAGTACCATTACCTAAACCCTTTTTAGTAACCTCATCACCTATCCAAAGTAAAAGTGAAGTACCAGCAGTCATAACTAAAGATGCCTCTAAATAATCTGATACAGTTCCATTTTGAATAAATGCAAATGAAAACATATAACCTTGAACAAAAGCCAAAACAATTCCAAGAACTCTTGTTATTTGATTAAGCTTATTTCTTCCAGTTTGTCCTTGCTTTGCTAAATCAGTAAAATAAGGTACAATATCCATTTGTAATAATTGAATAATAATTGACGCTGTAATATAAGGCATAACACCTAAAGCGAAAATTGAAAAATTCTTCATAGCTCCGCCACCCATAATATTAAGTAGCTCTAAAAAACCAACATTTAAATCTTCATTAACGCCTGGAACAACAATTGCAGTACCTAATTTAAAAACAAATAACATTGCAAAAGTGAACCAGACTTTTTTTCTTAAATCTTTGTTATCTCGGCTAAAAAATTGTTTTATTTTTTTAAACAATTAGATCACCTCTGCTTTTCCACCTAATTTTTCTATTTGTTCGAAAGCAGATGCTGAAAACTTATTTGCCTTAACAGTTAATTTCTTTTCTAAAACACCATTACCAAGTACTTTAATACCATCTAAAGTATTCTTAACTAATCCCATATCTTTTAATAACTCTGGAGTAACTTCAGCACCATTATCAAATTTATTTAAATCTGATAAATTAATAACAGCATATACTTTTTTAAATTTAGCATTAGAAAATCCTCTTTTAGGAAGTCTTCTGAATAAAGGAGTTTGACCACCTTCAAAGCCTACTCTAACGCCTCCGCCACTACGTGAATTTTGTCCGTTTTCACCACGCCCAGCAGTCTTACCAGTACCACTAGCAGGTCCACGTCCAACTCTTTTTTTAGCTTTAGTAGCATATGGATTTGGTTTTACTGTATGTAACTTCATATTATAATTCCTCCACTTTTTTACCACGTAACTTAGCTACTTCTTCAGCAGTTCTTTGTTGCTTTAAAGCATCTAAAGTAGCATATGCCATGTTAATCTTTGTGCTAGATCCAAGTGATTTAGATAAAATATCCTTAACACCAGCTAATTCTAATACAGCTCTAACTGGTCCACCAGCTTTAACTCCAGTACCTTTAGAAGCAGGTTTTAATAAAACTTTACTAGCTCCTCTTCTTCCAGTAGCTTCATGTGGGATAGTATTGCCACCAACAATGGCAACATTAGTAATGTTTTTAGTAGCTGCAGCAACAGCTTTTTTAATAGCAGTTGGTACTTCGGCAGCCTTACCAGAACCGATACCAACTCGTCCTTTACGATCACCAACAACAGCAGTTGCAGCAAAACGTAATTGACGACCACCTTTAGTTACCTTTGTAACTCTACCGATACTGATAACTTCTTCGTCATACAATTTTGGACGGGGTTCTCTTCTTTTTGTTTCCACTATTTTCCCTCCTTTTAGAATTCTAAACCATTTTCACGTGCTGCTTCAGCTAAAGCCTTAACACGACCATGGTATAAGTATCCGCCTCTGTCGAATACAACATTTTTAATTTTAGCATTTTTAGCTCTTTTAGCAAGTAATTCGCCAACTTTTTTAGCTGCTTCAACGTTACCACCATTATCTAGTTTTAACTCTTTATCAATTGAAGAAGCAGAAACTAAAGTTACACCTTTAGAATCATCGATAATCTGTGCGAAAATATTGCTATTAGAACGAAACACATTAAGTCTTGGTGTTTCACTAGTTCCAGCTAATTTATTTCTAACTCTAGTATGTCTAGCTTGACGTACTTCATTACGATTAACTTTCTTTATCATAATCTCTTCTTCCTTTCTAATTAAGCAGCTTTCTTACCAACTTTTTTGATGATATGTTCATCTTGATAACGAATACCCTTACCTTTATATGGTTCAGGTTTTCTAATTTTTCTAACATTAGCAGCAAATTCACCAACTAATTGTTTATCACACCCTTTAATAACAAGTTCTGTATTACTAGGGCATTCTGCTGTAAGTCCAGCAGGAACTTCAAGAATAACAGGATGAGAATATCCAGCAGTTACTGTTAATTTGTTACCAGCAACATTAAAACGATAACCTACACCAACTGTTTCTAATTTCTTTTCAAAACCATCAGTTACACCGATAAGCATATTACTAATATTAGCATTAGCTGTACCGTGAAAGTTCTTAAAAGCATCACTTTTTCTTGTAACTACAAGTTCACTATCTTTAATTTCGACAGCAATATTTTTATTAATTTCAGTAGAAAGTTCACCCTTAGGTCCTTTAACTGTAACAACATTACCATCAGTAGTTACTGTAACATTTGCAGGTATTGAAAGTACTCTGTTTCCTATACGACTCATATAAACTTTCTCCTTTCTACCAAACGTAAGCTAACACTTCGCCACCTAGTGATTTCTTCTTAGCATCTCTACCAGTCATAACACCTTCTGATGTAGAAACGATAGCGATTCCTAATCCATTTAAAACACTTGGAATTTCTGAAGCACCAGCATAAACACGTAAACCTGGTTTAGAAATTCTTTTAAGGCCTGTGATAACTCTTTGTTTCTTAACATATTTTAAAGTCAAAACGATTTTCTTTTCTTTTTCGCCTTCACTTACTTTATAATTTGCAATAAAACCTTCTTCTTTTAAAATTCTAGCAATTTCTTCCTTCATTTTAGAAGATGGCATTTCAACTTCTTTATATCTTAATTGATTTGCATTACGGATTCTCGTAAGCATATCAGCTATTGGATCTGATACTACCATATTTAATCCTCCCTTCTTACCAACTTGATTTTGTAATTCCAGGTATTTGTCCTTTATAAGCTAATTCCCTAAAGCAAATACGGCAAATTCCATATTTTTTAAGTACTGAATGTGGTCTTCCACAAATTTTACATCTAGTATATTTACGTACTTTGAATTTAGGCTCACGATTAGCTTTGACAATCATACTTTTTTTTGCCATAATTTCCTCCTAATTCATTATTTTCTAAAAGGCATTCCGAAGCCTTTTAATAAGTCTAAAGCTTCTTCATTGGTTTTGGCTGTTGTAACAAATACAATATCCATTCCGCGTACTTTAACAACTTTATCATAATCTATTTCTGAGAAAATTAATTGTTCAGTAAGTCCTAAAGTATAGTTACCTCTACCATCAAATGATTTTGGACTAATTCCTCTAAAATCACGAACACGAGGTAATGTAATACTAATTAATTTATCTAAAAAGTTATACATATTTTCTCCTCTTAAAGTAACTTTACAACCAATTCCTTGGCCTTCACGAACTTTAAAGTTTGCAACTGCTTTTTTAGCTTTAGTAACAATAGGTTGTTGACCAGTAATTACTTTTAAATCAGCAACTGCAGCTTCTAACAATTTACTATTACTTGTTGCATCACCAACACCCATATTAACAACAATTTTGTCAAGTTTAGGTATTGCCATTGTACTTTCATAATTATATTTTTCTCTTAAACTAGGTACGATTTCCTTATTATACTTTTCTTGTAGGCGGTTCATAGATACCCTCCTTTCAGGTTTAGTCAAATTTTTCATTTGATTTCTTTGACACTCTTATTTTTTTTCCATCTTTATTTGTAGTGTATCCGATTTTTGTACCCTTTTTAGTTTTAGGGTCAAGCATCATTACATTAGAAACATGAATAGGTGCTTCTACCTCAGCAATCCTACCATTTTCACCACCGTTTGGTTTAATATGTTTTTTAACAATATTAACGCCTTCAACGATGACTTTGTTATCATTTCTCAAAGTTTTGGTAACAACGCCTTCTTTACCTTTATCTTTACCAGCGATAACTACAACTTTGTCTCCTTGTTTTATCTTCATATTATTTCCTCCAAACGATTTATAATACCTCTTTAGCTAGTGAGGCAATCTTTAAATATCCATCTTCTCTTATCTCACGAGCTACTGGTCCAAATACACGTGTTCCAACCGGTGTCTTATCATCTTTAATTAAAATGCATGCATTATCATCAAATTTAATATAAGACCCGTCTTCTCTTCTAACTCCACGTCTAGTTCTTACAACAACAGCTTTAACAACTTTACCTTCTGAAACTTGTCCATTAGGTGTTGCTTTTTTAACTGTACCTACAACTATATCTCCAATATTGCCAGTTTTAACTTTACTTCCGCCAAGTACTCTAATTACTAAAAGTTCACGAGCACCAGAGTTATCAGCTACTTTTAAACGGCTTTCTTGTTGAATCATATATTAAATCCTCCTTCCAGCTAGTTATAAAATAACTGCTTTCTCTACTATTTGTACTAAACGATAATGTTTTGATTTAGACATTGGTCTAGTTTCTGCAATCCTAACTTTATCGCCAACTTTTGCTTCGTTATGTTCATCATGAACTGCGTATTTTTTAGAATACATAGCTCTTTTACCATACTTTTTATCCATAATGTAAGTTTCAACTAAAACTGTAATAGTTTTATCGTTTTTAGCACTTACAACTTTACCAACTAATTCTCTTTTAATATTTTCCATAAATCCTCCTAGTCTTGTAATTCACGTTCGCGTAGAATAGTTTTCATTCTAGCTACAGCCTTTCTCAATTCATTAATTCTAGCTGGTTTCTCAAGACTACCAGTAGCTTGGCTAAAACGTAAATTAAAAAGTTCTGCTTTAGTTTCATCAATTTTTTTAACTAATTCTTCATTACTTAATTCTCTAAGTTCATTAATTTTCATTTGCCTCACCACTTTCTTTTTTTACAAATTTACATTTAATTGGTAATTTATGCATAGCAAGTCTGAATGCTTCTCTAGCAACTTCTTCACTAACATCGGCAATTTCGAACATAACTTTTCCTTTTTTAACAACTGCTACCCATTTATCTGGAGTACCTTTACCTTTACCTTGACGCATTCCGATACCTTTAGCAGTTAAAGATAAATGTGGGAAAATATTAATCCATACTTTACCACCACGTTTCATGTAACGAGTCATCGCTACACGAGCAGCTTCAATTTGTTGTTGGCTAATCCAAGCACCTTCCATAGCTTGTAATCCATATTCACCAAATGAAACTTTTCTATTTCCGCGAGCTTCACCTTCATAAGATAAACGGTGAGGACGACGATACTTAGTTCTTTTTGGAATAACTGCCATTGTCCTTACCTCCCTTAGCTCTAACAGGTCTGTTCTCTTTTTCAGTTTTTACACCATTTCCAAGAATTTCACCTTTATAAATCCATACTTTTACACCAATTTTACCATAAATAGTATCAGCTTCTTTCAAAGCATAATCAATATTAGCTCTTAAAGTATGACGAGGAACTTTACCTTCAGTATAACCTTCTCCTCTTGCAATTTCAGCCCCGTTTAATCTACCAGACACTAAAGTTTTAACTCCTTTAGCTCCTGATTTCATAACATTTCTTATAGCTTTCTTTTGAGCAATTTTATAAGAAACACGGTTTTCAATTTGATGAGCGATATTTTCAGCAACTAGCGCAGCCACTAAATTAGGGTTTTTAATTTCCTTAATTGAAATGTGAACATCTTCGCCAGTTAATTTATCAAGCTCTTTTTTTAGTTTTTCGATTTCATCTCCGCCATGACCAATTACCACACCAGGTTTAGCTGTATTTATGATAACTTCAGTCTTATCAGCAGTTCTTTCAATAAGAATACTTGCGATAGCGGCGTCTTTTAATTTTTTATCCAAAAAATTACGGATTTTATAGTCGTTATTCAAGAATTTAGCAAAATCTTGGTTACCAGCATACCACTTAGATTCCCAAGTTTTATTAATGCCAATTCTAAGTCCGACTGGACTAACTTTTTGACCCATCTTATACCCTCCTTCGCTTAATTTCTTTCACTTACAACCACTGTAACATGGCTTGATCTTTTTAATATTGGTTTAGGGCTACCTTTTGCACCAGCACGTCCTCTTTTTAAAGTTTTGCTTTCATTAACATAAGCTTCACTTACATAAAGATTTTCTTTATTTAATTCTAAATTATTTTCCGCATTAGCTACAGCAGATTTTAAAACCTTGCGAATAACATTAGCAGCGTCTTTATTTAAATTTGCTAAAATCATGTCAGCTTCTGTAACGTCTTTACCACGAATTAAATCAATTGATAAACGCATTTTTCTAGGTGAAATTCTAATATCTTTAGCAATTGCTTTAGCTTCCATTTATATCATCCTTTCCGGTTATTTTTTATTCTTATCGTCGCCATGACCACCAAATTTACGTGTTAAGGCGAATTCTCCTAATTTATGTCCAACCATATCTTCTGTTACATAAACAGGAATAAATTCTTTACCATTATGTACAGCAAATGTGTGTCCAACAAATACAGGATAAATTGTAGAACGGCGAGACCAAGTTTTTATAACTTCTTTTTTACCAGATTCATTTATTTTTTCAACCTTTTTCATCAAATAATCATCGACAAAAGGCATTTTTTTAGCACTTCTAGCCATTTATAAGTCATCCTTTCTTATTTTTTTCTTGAGCGAACAATTAGTTTGCTTGAAGCTTTTTTCTTATTACGAGTTTTAAAACCAAGAGCTGGTTTACCCCAAGGTGTAACCGGATGTTTACGACCAACTGGAGCTCTACCTTCACCACCACCATGTGGGTGATCATTAGGGTTCATAACAGAACCACGAACTGTAGGTCTAATACCCATATGTCTTTTTCTTCCAGCTTTTCCTAAATTAACTAAACTGTAATCTTCGTTTCCAACTTCACCGATTGTAGCACGGCAAACGCTTAAAACTTTTCTAACTTCACCACTTGTTAAACGTAGTAAAGTATAATTTCCTTCACGGCCTAAAATTTGAACGCTTGAACCTGCACTTCTAGCCATTTGACCGCCTTTTCCAGGATTTAATTCAATATTATGAACTAAAGTTCCTTCTGGAATATTAGCAAGTGGCATAGCATTTCCGACTTTAATATCGCAAGCATCCCCACTTTCAATTTTCATCCCAACTTTTAAACCTTTTGGAGCAATAATATATCTTTTTTCTCCATCGGCATAATTAATTAAAGCAATGTTAGCACTTCTATTAGGATCGTATTCAATTGAAGCTACTGTTCCAATAACACTATCCTTATTTCTTTTAAAATCAATAAGTCTATATTTTCTCTTAACTCCACCACCATGATGTCTTACAGTGATTTTACCTTGATTATTACGACCACCTGATTTTTTAACTGTTACAACTAATGATTTTTCTGGACTAGTTTTAGTAACTTCTTCATTTGTTAAAGTAGTCATGCCACGTCTACCATTAGTCGTTGGTCTATATGATTTTATTGCCATATTCGTCCTCCCTTAAGATTAATTAAGTTCGATTGAACTTCCTTCTTGTAATTTAACAATTGCTTTTTTAACTTTGTTGGCTCTGCCAAAATAACGTCCAACTCTTTTTCTTTTAGCATAAGTATTGATTGTATTAACGTTTAAAACTTTAACGTTAAATATTTTTTCAACAGCTTGCTTAATTTGTATTTTATTAGCCTTAGTATCAACACTAAATACATAAGTATTGTTGCTAGCTAAATCACGAGTTTTCTCAGTGATTATTGGAGCTTTTATAATGTCTCTATAATTTTCCATTATTTTAACGCCTCCTCAATTTGTTTAACTGCTTTTTCAGTAATAACTAAACAATCAGTTCCAATAACGTCTAAAACGTTAATTTCATTAGCTTCTAATAATTCTAATTTTTGAATATTACGAGTTGCTAAAATTAAATTATCAGTCAACTCATCAACAACTATTAAAGTCTTTTTAGGAGCTTTAATATCTTTTAAAATTTGAAGCATATCTTTAGTTTTATTAGTATTTAAGTTTAGCTCATCTAAAATGATTAATTCATTATCAGCAAATTTATAAGCTAATGCTGATTTCAAAGCTAAAACTCTTTCTTTACGGTTCATTTTTTTACCGTAACTTCTAGGATGTGGTCCGAAAACTACGCCACCATGATACCAATGTGGAGCTCTAGTACTACCTTGTCTAGCTCTACCAGTTCCTTTTTGTCTCCATGGTTTCTTTCCTCCACCACTTACTTCTGAACGTGTTTTTGTATCAGCTGTTCCTTGTCTTTGAGAAGCTTGAGCTAAAGTTATAGCATCATATAAAACAGCATCATTTGGTTTAATTCCCCAAACATTTTCATTTAATGAAATATCGCTAACTTTTTCGCCTTTAAGATTAATAATATTATTCTTTTTCATGACTTATCCTCCTACTCTTCAGTAGTTTCTGCTTTTTCAGCAACTACTTCTTCTTGAGATTTATTCCAGTTAGCAAGTTCTGCACGCTTATTAACTTTGCCATTGTTTTTAACTGAACTTCTAATCATAACCATAGCTTTTTTAGGCCCAGGAATGTTTCCTTTAACTAAAACAGCATTGTTTTCTAAATCAACAGCTACAATTTCCGAGTTTTGGATAGTTACAGTATTAACACCCATATGACTTGGAAGTCCTCTACCTTTAAATACACGTTTTGGAAGCATTGTACCAAGTGAACCTACACCTCTATGATATTTAGATCCATGTCCCATTGGTCCTCTACTTTGATTATACTTTTTAATATTTCCTTGGAACCCTTTACCTTTAGTAGTTCCAGTAACATCAACGACCTCGCCAACTTCAAAAATATCAGCTTTGACTTCATCACCAAGTTTATATTCGTTAATGTCTACACCTCTGATTTCTTTAAAGAAGCGCTTAGGTGTCGTATTAGCTTTGCTAGTAATTCCAGCAGAAGCTTTTGTCGCTAATTTTTCTCTTTTATCATCAAATGCAAGTTGAATAGCTTCATAACCATCATTATCTTTTGTTTTAACTTGAGTTACTACATTAGGTGTAACTTCAACAACAGTAACTGGAGTTAATTTACCATCATTATCAAACACTTGAGTCATTCCTATTTTACGACCTAAGATTCCTTTCATATTTTCTCCTCCTAATTATAATTTGATTTGAATATCAACACCGCTTGGAATATCTAAATGCGAAAGCGCATCGATAGTCTCCTTGCTTGGATTATTGATATCAATAAGTCTTTTGTGTGTTCTTTTTTCAAATTGTTCACGCGAATCTTTATATTTATGAACAGCTCTTAAAATTGTAATCTTTTCAATTTCAGTTGGAAGTGGTACAGGTCCACTTACTTCACCACCGGCTCTTTTAACTGTATCAACAATTTTACCGCATGCCATATCAAGATTCTTATGTTCAAATGATTTTAATTTAATACGAACTTTCTTTGACATTATTGTATCCTCCTCTCGCCTATATCTAGTATAGACTTGCTCCGTGTAAAAACCCGACTTTAAGATTAATTTTTCTAACAACTTAACCTGGTGTATCGGCAACCTCACACATCTAAGCACGCCACACATTCAAAAGTATACACTACTTTTTAAGGAAAATCAATACTTTATTAATCCAAATTTATCAAAAACGATAAATTTATATCAAAAAAATGACTATTTAAATAATCATTTACTCTTAACAGGAACTAAATTACATTCAATAACCTTGTGTTCATAATATTTTCCTCTTACATCACTAAAAGAAAATAAATCGGTTGGTTTATATCCTGGATATAAATACCAACTACATTTTGTCTTTCCATTGATTGTTTTACTTTCAAATAATATAGCTCTAACACTATTTTTAGTTAACTTCATAATATTTCCCCCATTTCTAATGTTCGCTATTATAACCATTTTAAAATAAAAGTCAAATTAGATACTAATTTATTTAAATAAACGTAAAAACAGCATAACCTATTTGTAACCCTAACAATATTGTTTTTTACATTTGTTTTTCATAATATGACCACAGCACCATCATTAATAATTAAGATAATCTACCTTCCAATTAATTTTTATTTGCCTACTACTAATTTTACAAGAAAAAATCTACACTTTTATGTGTAGTTTGATTTTTTAAGGTTCATTATCAATTTATTGTAATTCTTCTATTTGTTTAATATCTAACTCTGTTATCTCAGCAATCTTTTGCACATTCATACCGTCTTTGAGTAATTTTTTTGCAATATCAATTTTTTCCTCTGTACGTCCTTCTTCACGTCCTTCTTCACGTCCTTCTTCAAGGCCCTCTTTTCTAGCGTTATATTTAATTGTTGCTTTATATTTTGCCTCTTCTTCTTCAGCTGTTAAAAATTCTG